>JAABTZ010000254.1 GCA_011389605.1 Desulfobacteraceae bacterium | reverse complement strand
TGCAGCGTACTTAGCCGTACGTGAAATTCTGAAAAATCGCGCGTAACGCAGATATTGGACTTTTTACGGTTCCATCAGCTTTAAAACACTCTCGTCTCCGCCTCAGGCCGCCTGACCCTGTGCAGGCAAGAAAATAGCAAAAGCTGTGCCAACCCCGGGAGTACTTTCCACCGTCACCTTTCCTCCGAAACCCTCTATGATATTTAAACTTATAGGCAATCCAAGACCGGTTCCCTTGCCAACCTTCTTGGTGGTGAAAAACGGCATGAAAATCTTCTCCAGTTCCTCGGCCTCAATGCCCCTGCCGGTATCGGCAACTGTAATTTTTACCCATCCATCAGCAAACTCGGTCTTGAGGGTAATCGTATCTCCGGATTCAACTGCGTCACTGGCGTTATTTATCAAGTTGAGAAAGACCTGACGCATCAGATCGGGATCCAGATACAGCATGGGCAGATCAGATGCATAATATTTTGTCAGGTTGATGTCTGAAACGTAGAACTCCTGTTCATTGACGCCAAGAATCACATCATCTAACAACTGATTGACATCGCATTTAACAAGCTTGGGCTCTGTCTTTCGCACAAAGCTCAACATTTTCTGCGTAATGCCCTTGGCCCGGTTAATCGCCTTATCGATCTCATCGAGCTCTTTGCAGATATCTTCAGGCGATGATGCCATACCCATGGCAGGGTCAAGCATATCGCGTATAATACCGGCTTCGGATTCTATGATGGCAAGGGGATTATTGATCTCGTGGGCCACCCCGCCTGTCAGCTGTCCAACAGAAACCAGCTTATGGGCGTGGTACAACTGGCTTTTTAACTCCATGCGCTCCTGGTCAACGGCCTGGGCCCGCTTAAACAGGTGGCTTACAATAATCCATATAAAAATCATTATGCCCAGAATCAGGCCGGCCGCGCCTATAATCATAGTATTTCGTATAACATACATCTCCTCAAAGGCCGCTCCTTCAGGCTGGAGCATAACCAGGCACCAGGGTACCTCCTTTAACCAGGTATAGGCTGCCAGCAAGGACTGGCCATCAACCTCAATTAGCTCAACATCACCAGCCTTTCCAGCCCCGGGTACAAAAAAAGCCGGTTCCGGCACCTCTCCAAACCCTGAACCCACGACCTGATAGGCGCCATCTTTGTTAACCAGAAAACCCCTGGCCTGTTTGCCGCGACTTTCGGAATGCAGAAAGTCTGCAAGCTTATCAGGGTAAACACTGGTCCGGATAACGTAGTAATGATCATCTACCAGCTGCTTGACTCCCACGGTGAAATGGGGGTGCCCGCGCAGGCCCATATAAAGATCTGTGATAATATAGCTTTCCTGCTGATCGATAAGGTTTTTATACCATTTTTCATTGCTGTAATTCTTGCTGCGAAGGTGGGGATAGGGGCCGGCATATCCCGTCTGTCTGCCGCCGGGATAGATAAGGCCGACATCCACAAAAGCATCGTCGGCACGGATCAGGTTTTCCAGGAAGGCCTGCATGTCCTCCCCGGAAGGCTCCAGGGAAAAGTCTTTCATGTGAAAAAGATTAAAGACGTTTACAATCCTTTTCTGCATGAACAGGTCAACGGTGTTGCGCTGGCTTTCAGCAACTGCAGCAAGCTGGAGCTTGCCGCTTTCCCGCATATTTGAGTTGAACTGATAATTAAAATAAAGGGTTAAGGCAACAACCGGTATAAGGTAGGTAATAAAAAGGCCAATAATGATGCCGTGCTTCAAACGGCCGTGGTAACTGCGGATGGATTCCGGATGCGGCATTTTTTTTGTTTCTTCTGCCACTTCATTTTTACGATCCCCGCCAATGGGACCGGATACATGTGTATGGCCACTTGACATTAACTAACGATCCAATGCTTAAATTAAGAGCTTTATTTGACGGCAATTTTTCTCAGCCATATTTTCCGGCCGCTTTGTTTACCGAAAGTTTCCGGATAAAAGCAAAGGTACCGGCTTCGGAGCCCATCTGTATGCTCCTGGATTATAGTATTTTCCCTAACCTTGATGGCACCGTAAAAAGTCCAATATCTGCGTTACGCGCGATTTTTCAGAATTTCACGTACGGCTAAGTACGCTGCATTCTTCAAAATCGCGCAAGCCTTGATCTTGAACCTTTGCAGCGCCACCCAAAAACCGTCTTTTTACGGTGTCATCAACCTTCTATCCTGTTTTTCCTGTGCTCATAGGCTTCCCGTATTTTTCCAAGCAGCTCATCGAGCTCGCAGGGTTTGGTCAGATAATCATAGGCACCGTGCTCCAACCCTGCCCTGGCAGCCGCCTGGGATCCATGGCCGGTGAGCATGATCACTTCCATGGTCTTATCTAATTGCTTTAAAACCTGGAGTACTTCAATGCCGTCCATATCTTCCATTTTCAGATCCAGCACCACCACGTCGAAATCCCGGGATCGCAATGCCTGAAGCGCTTCGGTGCCGCTGTATGCCTTTCCCACATCCATGCCTCTTTTCCCAAGCCGGTTGGCAAGAACATTGACATAGCCCTCCTCGTCATCCACGAGCAAAAGCTGGATACGGTCCGCAGGTACATTTTCAGAATCAGACATTGCACATTATCCTGATCATCAGACTCCCCTGGTTACCATAATCTTTTCCAGCCGGGCCTTCTGGATTTTTTCTTCCTGGGCTTGTCTTTTGGCCACCGCCTCCTGAATTTTCTGGCTTAACTGCTCTATATCACAGGGTTTCATTAAATAATCAAAGGCGCCTATCTTCATTCCGTCAATAGCCGACTCTATGGTGGCATGACCTGTAAGCATGATCACCTCAATGAGGGGGTATCTTTTTTTCATCTCCTCTAAAACTTCAATGCCGTCCATGCCGGGCATTTTAACATCCAGGATCATGACCTCCAGGTTCCGGTTACTATCAACCATCTCAAGGGCCTGCTGTCCGTCAGTAGCTGTGAGAACCTTATAGTCTCGTTTCTGAAGGCGCTTGGACATGGTATCAATAAAATCGACCTCATCATCGACAAGTATTACAAATGGCTTACTCATTTTTTTAACTCCTTTGCAATTTTTCAGGTAAATTTTCCCCCACCGACTGGATGGGTATCCATATCCTAAACCGGGTTCCTTCGTTTACCGCGCTGTTTACATCAATTTTACCGCCCATTTTCTCAACAATACCGTAGCATATTGACAGGCCGAGCCCTGTGCCTTTGCCCACGGGCTTTGTGGTGAAAAACGGGTCAAAAATACGGTTGAGATTGGCCTCCGGAATGCCGGGGCCGTCATCTTCAACAGTTATAACAATATGGTTTTTTTCAAGCTTGCTTATTTTAGTTCCAATACTTATGGTGCCGCCGGTTTTTTCCATGGCGTCAATGGCATTGTTGATAAGGTTTAGCATGACCTGCTGCATCTCCGAAGGTGAGAGACTAACATAAGGCAGATTAGGTGTAAAATCGGTTGTTATGTTGACCTTGTTATACCTTGCCATCTGCGCTGAGAGCTCAACGATTTCCTTGATCAGATCATTTAGTTGTACATCCTTTAATGTTGCGTCTGTCTTTCGCGCAAAACTAAGCAGCTTATGAGTAATTTCCTTGCACCGCCTGCCCTGGGTGGCAATCTGCTTTAATGCCCGCCGGAATTCTTCAAGATTCCGGCTTTCGGCAAACTCTTCTTCCTGGAGAAGATCTTCAATCCAGCCTGCCTCCTCCACCATGATGGCCACGGGATTGTTTATTTCATGAGCGATTCCGGCTGCAAGCTCTCCCACGGAAGCCAGCTTGCCGGTCTCGATCATTTGCTGATTCAGCTTTGCCTTTTCTTTATCTGCTCGCATGATCCTTCTAACCATTCGTTTTGTCTGTAAAAATGCCATCAAACCAATGCCTGCGGCTCCTATCACAAAAATAAGCAGGGCAAACTTAAACATTCTGTAAATATCAGAGAAGGCATCTGATTTTTCCTGCTTGAAAATCATCAGCCAATCACCGCTTTTTAAACTGGCAATGGCATAAATGTGCATTTTTCCTGATTCATCGGGCATCTCAATGATTTCAACAGGCTTGCTGCTGGTATTCATCCGCTCGACAAAGTAATCGTATGTTTTCTGCCATAATGACTTTTCAGATACAGGGCGCGTCTGGAATCTTCCCTCATTGTTTAATATAAAGGCGTAGCCTGTTTTGCCCACCCGAAGATTTTCCACAAGAGTATTGAAATACTGAAAATCAATCGTTGCACGCAGAATATAGGAAATCGAATCATGCTGCCAGCGCACTGTAATAATAAAATGAGGGCTGCCTCGAAATCCCATGAACACATCACTTATATAATATTCTCTGGACATGGCCTTCTTAAACCACTCAGCCTCAAAATAGCGGACATCATGGAGTTCGTATGGCCCGGCATAAGCCAACTGCTTTCCTGTTTCATCCACAACGCCAAGATCCACAAACACATCCCCGTATTCTTCCTGCAGATGCTTAAGCTTGGACTGAAGAATCGAGCGGTCGCTTAATCTTTCAAAACCGCTGCTTTGGGCAATAAAATGGATATTGGCCAGTTTCTCGTCTAAAAAAGTATCAATGTTCTGCTTGTGTTTCTGGACCAGTTCCTGGAGATGGGCATAGGTTTTTTCATAATAGGAGATATCGAAATGATATAAAAGGAATATAATAACCACAATCATAGGGGTAAAAGACACCGTGATCATGGTTAAGATCATGTTACGGGTAAGGTGCCTGTAATAGGCTTTCCCGTTCTGGTTGCTTTCCTCTGGCAAATCTTTGTCAGTCAAGCCATAGCCCCTTCTTGTTACCTGACGGCGGAAACCAAAAAAATACTGTTAAACTGAAGCCGAAAAAGACAATTTTATATACTGATTCCGGATTTGAGTCAATATTAATCCGATTTTTTTTAAATTTTTCATATTACAGGCTTTAACCTCATAAATTCAGACACCAACAACCTCCAGTCCCTGATAATCCCTGAAAACAAACATTTTTGGTTTCACCTAAATTGATCGTTTCAGTAAAAACCTCTTTGGCGTCACGAAAACCTGTCGGCTCTGGTCATCGAATTTTTAAAATCACGGACCTTCGGCCTGACCCTATGTCAAGAAGCAAAACACGTGCCGTGCGGGCTGATTTGTTGAAAATAAGATATTGATGGCACCGTAAAAGTCCAATATCTGCGTTACACGCAATTTCTGAAGAATTTCACGTACAGCTAAGTACACTGCATTCTTCCAAATTGCGCAAACCTTGATCTTGAACTTTTTACGGCGCCATCCAAAACTTA
>JAABTZ010000253.1 GCA_011389605.1 Desulfobacteraceae bacterium | reverse complement strand
ATGATCTACCCCATCAACAGTTAAAACCCCAGCTCAAAAGCCGGGGCTTTGAGCCGGGCTGGGGCAATGACGCCGGTCGGATCCGTGAGACCATGTCCTTGCTGCATGCCCTGTTTCATGAACCGCGCACCGCGGAGCTTGAGGAATTTATCTCCAGGGTGCCAATGATTTCAAAGATAGCCATTTTATCTCCCCACGGGTGGTTTGCCCAGGAAAACGTTTTGGGCAAACCGGACACCGGAGGCCAGGTTATTTATATCCTCGACCAGGTGCGGGCCCTGGAAGCTCACATGGTAAAGGAATTTGAACTGGCCGGCATCGATGTAACGCCCAGGGTTGTAGTTGTTACCCGCCTTATTCCCAATGCCGGAAGCACCACATGCGGTCAGGCAAAAGAAGATATTGTGGGCACGGAGCATGCCTATATTCTGCGAATTCCATTCTACGACAGCCAGGGCAGGGTGCTGGAAGACTGGGTGTCGCGTTTTAAGATCTGGCCTTATCTTGACAGATTTGCAAAGGATTGTGAAAAGGAGCTGCTGGCAGAATTCCAGGGCCGGCCTGATTTGGTTATAGGCAATTATTCAGACGGCAACCTGGTTGCCACCCTTCTTTCCGACCGGATGAACGTGATTCAGTGCACCATTGCCCATGCCCTTGAAAAGACTAAGTATTTGTTTTCAGACCTGTACTGGCGGGATATGGAAGAAGATTATCATTTTTCCTGTCAGTTTACCGCGGATCTGATTTCAATGAACAAGTCCGATTTTATAATAACCAGCACCTACCAGGAGATCGCGGGCACCGAAGCAAGGTTTGGCCAGTATGAATCCTATCAGTTTTATACCATGCCCGGGCTTTACCAGGTGGTAAACGGTATAAATTTGTTTAATCCAAAGTTCAACGTGGTTCCGCCAGGAGTGGATGAAGCCAACTATTATCCCTATTTTGAAACCGAACAAAGGTCGGCGGTTCAGCGCACCGGCTGGGAAAACAGGCTCTTTGCCCTGGATGCCCCTGATATTTACGGCCACCTGGAAGATCCGGGAAAACCGCCCATTTTTACCATGGCGCGCCTTGACCGTATCAAGAACATCACCGGCCTGGTGGAAGCTTTTGGCATGCACCCTGAGTTAAGGAATCACTGCAACCTTGTGCTGGCAGCCGGAAGCATTCACATAGAGGAATCCGATGATGCCGAAGAGCAAAGTGAGATAAGAAGGATGTATGAACTAATCGGCGCCCATGACCTGCACGGCCATATCCGCTGGCTGCCCAGCGTGGCCAAGGAGGAAACCGGGGAGGTTTACAGGATCATTGCCGACAAAAAAGGGATGTTTGTCCAGCCGGCCCTGTTTGAAGCTTTCGGCCTGACCGTGCTCGAGGCAATGCAGTGCGGCCTGCCCACATTCGGGCCAATATTTGGCGGACCCTCGGAGATTATTGAGGATAAAAAGAGCGGATATCTGTTAAACACCAGTCAGCCGGACCTCATTGCCGAGGGGATCTGGAACTTTGTTTCTGAATGCATTAAAGATGAGTCCAGGTGGAAGCAGATATCTGAAAATGGTATGGCCAGGGTCAGGGAAAAATATACCTGGGCCAGATACAGTGACAAGCTTTTTGCTCTGACCAAGCTCTACGGTTTCTGGCGCTATACCGAGTCCCAGGAAGGCATGATCAAGCTGGACCGTTACTGCGATCTGCTCTATTACCTGTTTTTAAAGCCCAGGGCCGAAGCCATGGAACACTGACCATCCCCCTGACGGATATTTTTCCGCTTACAGCCCCATGAACTTTGCTGCAATGTTTTTCATGATCTCATTGGTGCCGGCAAAAATTGGCATCACCCGCACGTCCCGTAATCCCCGGACAATGGGGCAGGCCTCGGAAAATCCGTAATCGCCGAACAGGTCCGTGCATCTCCGGGAAATTTTTTTGGCCAGGTCCGTGATCCAGTACTTGGCCATGGAGGTTTCCACAACAACCTGTTCTCCTGCGGCGTGGCCAGCAATGAGTTTATCGAGAAATGCCCGGCCAAGCTTGACCTCTGTTGCCATCTCCACCAGTGCAAACTGGGTTGCCTGGTATTTGGACAAAGGTTTTCCGTCCTTATCAGGTGTGTTCTTGCAGAATTCCATGGTTATCTCCAGGATGAGCTCTGCTGCAGCCTGGGCGCCAATGGATGTAACCAGGCGTTCCTGCTGGAGTTTTTCCATGAGCATGCTAAAGCCGGAACCTTTTTCCCCGAGACGGTTTTCGGCCGGAATCCGGCAGTTGGTGAAAAACAGCTCGGCTGTGTCCTGGCTGTGAAATCCCATTTTCTCAAGGTGTCTGCCCCGTTTGAATCCAGGGGTCCCGTCTTCGACTATAAGCAAAGACATTGCCTTATGGGCATTGGGCTCGGCCGGGTCCTTGGCGGCAATAATGACCAGATCAGCGTTGATTCCGTTTGAGATAAATGTTTTTGCCCCGTTTATTTCAATCAATCCGTCCTTTTCTTCTGCCGTGCTGGTCATTCCGGCCAGATCGCTTCCTGCGTCCGGCTCTGTCATGGCCACTGCCGTTATGATGTCTCCGGACACGCATCCGGGCAAATATTTTTTCTTCTGGGCTTCATTTCCAAAGGCTTCGATATAGGGAACCACCACATCAGAGTGCAGGGCAGAGGCCAGGCCGGTGTGATTGGTTCTTGCCATTTCTTCTGCGGCAATTACGGAATAAAGAAAGTCGCCGCCCATGCCGCCGTATTCAGGCTTGACAGCAGTGCATAAAAAGCCGGCCCTTCCCAGTTTCTGCCAGGCCCATTTGGGGGTGATGTGGTCGGCTTCCCACTGGTTTATATGCGGGATTATCTCTTCTTCCAGAAAGGCGCGCATCCGTTGCCTGAACTGGTCGTGGGCTTTTGTGTAGGCAAGTATTTCCATGGCCGCAGGTTCTCTCCTTGAATTACTTTAGTCTGCCGATAACAGCACCGGCAATAACATCCTTTAACACTCCGGGGGTGCCGAGGAAAATTTCCAGGGTTTTGGCGTCCCTGTAAAAATGTTCCACTTCGTATTCCGCCATGTAGCCATAGCCCCCCAGAAGCTGGACTGCTTCGTCGGTGATCGCCATGGCGGCATCTGTTGCGGTGAGCTTGGCTGAAGCTGCCGTTCGGGCATCGCAGGCGTTGATGTCAAAGGCTGCCGCCGCACGGTAGACGACCCATCTGGCGGCATCAAGCCGGGCGGTCATGTCCGCAAGTTTATGCCGTGTTATTTGAAAGGCCGCCAGTTGTTTGCCGAACTGCCGTCGCTGCCGGACGTAGTCAAGGGCCCGGTCAAAAGCGCCCTGACCCGTGCCCAAGGCCATGGCCGCGGCCTGGATTCTGGCTTCATTAAGAAAGGCCAGGACATGCTCCCGGCCTGATCCGGTTCTGCCCACCTGGTTTTTTTGTGAAACCCAAACATTTTCAAAGGTTACATGGGCGAAATCCATCAGACCGGCTCCCAGAGTCGGGCCAACTGGCTCAATGCTTATTCCTTCTGCATCTGCGTCCACAACCATCAAAACAAGATCGTTTTGGGATGTTTCAGGTGCATCTGCGCCGTTGCGGCACAATACCACGTAGAATCCGGCGCTGGCGCCATTTGGCACATAGGCCTTGGTGCCGTTGATGACCCGGCTCTCCCCTTCTTCCATGGCTGTGGTCCGGATATCAGAAATATCCTGGCCTGCGCCAGGCTCAAACAGGGCGGCTGCCGCACGCATCTTTCCGGTAGCCACAGGGGGCAGATATTTTTCAGCCAGCCGGTTTTCTGCAAACCGGAAAATACATTCAGAACCAAAGCCGGTCAGCATAAGGGCCATGCCTGCAGATGAGTCTTTTTTACACATTTGCTCGGCTGCCAGCACGTATTCAAGAAGTCCCATGCCGCCGCCTTCAAATGCTTCCGGAGTATGGATGCTCGAAAATCCAAGCTTTGCCGCTTTTTTCCAGATTGCTGAAGGAAATTTCTGGCTGCCCATGGCTTCCAGGATCAGGTCTTTGTCAAACTGGCCCCGGGTAAAGTCCCGGACCGCCTTTTGTATTTCCTTTTGCGATTTGTCGAGTTCAAATTCCACGGGATGCTCCTTGTGTGCCAAATATATGCTTCCAGCAAATGATGGATAAAAATTAAAAAAACAGGGGCAAAAAGTCAAGGAATTTATTGCCCCTTTTTCTGTCAGTGCCGGGTATCGCCGGGGTCCTGGAAAGACAGGGTTCTTGTTTCCAGGTTGGCAAGCAGCTCCCGCATCTGGGTGGAGATATCGAAATATTTCCGGCTCAGTTCCTGACGGTAATCTTCATTGAGTTTGTTGATTTTGCTTTGCATCTGCTTTAGATAGCGCATACGGGTATCCCAGAGCTTTTTGATTGCATTCAGCTGCTGTCTGGAGCCTGTACGGGCTGCTGTTGAGTACCTGTTTACTTTTCTGGCGAATTTTTTGTATTTTTTATCCAGAATATCGGAGACTTTTTCTTTTTTAAGCGTTTGACGTGTAATGGCGTGGAAGTGGTGACCGTAGATGGAGTAAGTAACTGCTTCGGCAAAAAGATCCCGGTTTTTTACGGCGTTTCTCACCATGTATTTGATATAGTTAAATCCATAGGCCGTAAAGGGCTGGCGGCAAAGGGACCGGAAAAAGATTTTGACTTCCGCGGGCTTGATTTTTCGCTGATAATGATCCCTGAATTCAACCCGGTCAAGCAGGTGGCTGCACCTGGAAAAATAATTTTTCAGCCTGAAGCCGTAAAGGTGTTTCAGGATTTTCCGGTATCCCCGGCGCAGGGTTTCCTGGTCCATGACTGTTTCAAAGTTGGTTTGCATGCTGTGTGTATTGTTTCCGGCCGATTGTGCCAGAATCCTGTTCTCGGCGGCAAGCCTCTGATATAGACGGGTGCCGGGAAGAGCGTTTAAAAGACCAATCATGGCCTGGGGAATGGCGTTTTTCTGGATAAATTGAATCTGGCGATCAAAAATATCTGCGGCATCATTGTCAAATCCGAGAATGAAGCCAGCCAGCACCTCCAGGCCGTTTTGCTGGATGGTGCGCACAGCTGCCTCCATGTCGGATTTCAGATTCTGAACCTTGCCTGTTTCTGCCAGTCCCTCTGGGTCCGGGGTTTCGATGCCGATAAAAACAGAGTTGAACCCGGCCTCCCGCATGCCTGTCATCAGTTCCGGATCATCTGCTAAATTGATGCTGGCTTCGGTGTAGAAATGAAAGGGATTGTCGTGTTCATTCTGCCATTGGATCATGGCAGGCAGCAGTTC
>JAABTZ010000252.1 GCA_011389605.1 Desulfobacteraceae bacterium | reverse complement strand
ATCGGCCGCAAGAGAGACGTTTTCAGCTCCCGCCCGCCGGCAGCCGTCCATGACTTTTATGGCTGCGCCCGTAGTGCTTGCCTGGTCTGCCACCACCACCACTGTTCCTTCCGGATTTTCTGCAAGAGCTCTTTCAATGTTTGCCCGCACCGCACGAATGTCTATTTCCTTGTTGTCCATAAAAACCCGGTCATTTTCATCTATTCCCACAAGGATAGTGGCCTCCTGTTTGCTGACCGCCGTGGATGCGGTGGGCCTGTTTACATCAATGCCGGTTTCCTTGACAAAACTTGTGGTGACAATAAAGAAAATCAGCAGAATAAAGACCATATCTATCAGGGGAGCAATATTTAGCTCCCGGCCTGCGTTGCGGTTTTTTCTTGCAGATGAAATATTGATCATGGAAGTTTTTCTCCCTTTTATATAGCCTACAGATGACGCCACAAATAATAGCCCACCACTGAGATGCGCTGTTTTAGCTTCTGGGCCCGCCGGTCAAGATAACCCTTCATGTACAGCCCCGGGATTGCAACCAGAAGCCCGGTCTGGGTGGTAATAAGCGCCTCTGAGATTCCGCCTGCCATTGCCCTGGCATTGCCCGTGCCAAACACGGAGATTACATCAAAGGTGACAATCATGCCGATAACCGTGCCCAAAAGCCCCATCAGGGGGGCAACTGCTGCAAGAGCACCGATAAAGCCGAGATAATCGTCCATGGACCGGTTGATCCGCAGCACGGTCTCATCTAAAATAAAACGGTCCAGCACTGAATCACCGCTTCTGCTTCGGATAAATTCAGCCACAAGCATTGATACAGCCCCCTGGTACTTTGCGGGATCGGGCATTTTGTTTTTGCTGATATGCTCCCACGCTTTGCGGGTATCCATGTTCTTTAAGTAGAGCCGGCGGAAATAAAAAGCCCGGTTTATAATCAGCAGCCACATGACAACACTGATTACAGCAAGCGGGATCATGACAATCCCGCCGCTTTGAAGGTAATGCTCTGCCCGGTACAATGCTGTTAAAACGCCTTCTGTCATCTCCTGCCTGTCTGTGATTGGGCATTTGTATGTGAATGCCTGGTTTTATGAACCATGTTAACCAGGGTTACGGCCTTTTCCTCCATCTCGCCGATGGTTTTATCAACGGCCCGGCCAAGCCAGGTATGGGCCATGAGCATGGGGATTGCAACTGCAAGTCCCAGCATTGTGGTCACAAGTGCTTCTGATATACCGCCGGACATAATGCGCGGATCTCCTGTTCCATGGGAGGTAATCACGTGAAAGGTGTTGATCATGCCGGTTACAGTACCCAGAAGGCCCAGAAGAGGTGCAATTGCTGCGAGCATTCCAAGGGTGGATAAAAAGCGCTCCATGGGCGGAATTTCCCTTAAAATGGCTTCCTGAAGGGCATTTTCCATTTCTTCCCTTGGCATGTGGCAGCATCTAAGGCCTGCATTGATAATCCTTGAAAGTGGTTTTTTGCTGGTTCCCTCACATGCCTGTTTGCATTCTTCAAATTTGTTTTCGTCCAGCAATTTTTCGATCGAACGCATGAATCCGTTTGAATCAAAGCGCCTTCGGAGAAGAAAAACAGTGCGTTCCGCAATAATTATCAATCCAAGACCCAGCAGAAACAATATGGGCCACACAATTGGCCCGCCTTCGGAGATCTGCTCCCAGAGACTAAGCTCATGGACCAGTTGGCGAAGTGCCCCGCCCTTTGAGATATCCATGGGCACTTCCATGCTTTTTCCGTCCATATAGGCGTTTATTTTGCTCTGCATCCTTCGCGGCGGCAGGCTGGATAAGGCAAAAGGGGGACCGGTTGCCGAAGAGGGATTTAAAAATCCGGTTTCATTGTCCGTGCGGTATGCTGCGGTAAAGTTTCCGATCACCAGTATTTCGGCTTCTGTCTGCCGGCCTGAACGGTCCACTATGGTATCTTTGACAAGCCTCACATTACCGGAAAGCCGGATTTCATCTTCAAGGATTTCAGACATCATTCGGATATCGCCCATGCCGGGAAACTGGTCGTCTTCTGCAATGGCCTCCAGAACTTCAGGATTTCCCAAATCACCGCCCGTGTGCAGGCTTTCACGCACAAGACCGGCAACATCCTTGGCATTGGCTTTTATGGCTCCGGAAAGTTCGTTGACTGTTGCCCTGAGTCCGGAAAGGGTTGCATCCAGTTCTTCCTGCCTTTTGCCAAGGCTTTCTATGTCATCTTCCAGGGTTTCAATATTTGTTTCATATTCCCGGTTCTCATTTTCCAGGCGGGCTATGGCTTCTTCCAGGGCGAGGCGGTCATTCAGGATTTTTTGCCTGGCCAGGCGGGCTTCTTCTCTGGCAGCCCGCTCTTCTTCCCGGGCCTGTTCTATGAGGGCCTGCCTTTTTTCCCGGGCCTGGATATGCATCTGACGCATATCCTCCTGCTGGGCTGAAACAAATGCGGGCAAAAGAAAAAACGCAAATAGCACTATAACAATTGTAAAAGTCTTTTTCATTTAACCACCATCCTTCCCAGGGGCAAGGTAAGCAGCTCGGCCGGCCGGCGCTTTGTGCCTATTTCAATGGCCCCGGCAATGGATCTGTTATACCGGGCAGGAAGCGTTTCCCAGTTTTCGGCAGCAATATTGAACCAGCCGCATTCTTCCTGGTCCATGCTCTGGAAAAACAAACTGATGCGCCCCAGCCTGAAAATATTGACCCTCATGCTGCGCCCGTTGACTTCTATATTATCCTGGTAGACCTCAATGGTGTTGCCGTATTCAGCCTCCACAAAAAGAGCTTCCATAACTCTTCTGTATTTTTCGCTTACAGGCGCCTGATTGTCTTCCATAAGATTGTGAAGGCGGCTTAACCGTTTTTGACGCTCCTGCTCCAGAAAGGGAAGATCTCTTTTGACAAGCAGCTCGATGTCTTTGGCAAGCTGGATTAGAAAAGGTTCAACATCTTCTGTTACCTGCCTGATATCGGCCACCTGCTTTTCCTTGCCGGAGATGCGGTTCTGGAGATCCTTGTGTTTTTCAGCAAGCCGGCTTTCTTTATCAGACAAACGCCTGTTTTCCCTTTCCAGCCGGTCGTAGCGGTCTGTAAGCATCTGCTTTTCTTCTTGCCATTTTTCATGCTCTTTTTGGGTCTGCCGGCGGATTTCAACCGATTTGGTCACAGACTCACGGACCTTTTCACTGGTATCGTCACTGGCCTGATTTTCGGCAAAGCCTGAAGAGACAAAAATCAGTACCAGAAAAATGCAGGCATAAATTGGCCGGTAGTTATGTTTCATAAATTACTCCTCAATCCTGATTGCAACATTTTACAGAATCACCTGAACAATTTTGTAAACAAAAAAAGCCACAAAAGCAAACACAAGCCTTCTGCCTGTTTTTGCCTTCGTGGCTTTTATATGGTTGCTCTGCGGCTTTTAACAGGCCCGCGGGCCTGCCTGTAACTAATTTTCAGCTAAATTGAGCGTTTCAGCCTGAACTTTCTAAAATGTCACTTTTGTCAAACCTGACAATGGAAATGCTTCTGCTTTCCGTTTTTTAAAGGATAAATTTACCAGCAACGGCCCGGGTGTGTCAATCTAAAAAAATTATGCATTTTTCCATCAGGGTTGTTAACGTGGTCCCTGATCTGCTATAGAAGAGAAATACAGAAAGGAGATGTCTTTATGAACAGCAAAAACCCATATACACAGTGCGCCTATTGCGACGGGGCCACATGTTATCCTCATGCAAACCTAAATGATGCCCTGCCATCCATTGAAAAAGCACCGGCTGCATGCCCCATGCGCCTTTACTCTGATGTTATCCGCAATGGCATCACCAACTACCAAATGCCCAATATTCAGGAATTTGCCCGCCAGGCATCCATTCAGGAATCCCAGTGCTATGAGTTCGACGGTCCCGATCTTAAAACCAGAGTTCCGCGCATCGAAGAAACCATACAGTTTGCAGCCAAATGCAATTACACAACTTTGGGCCTGGCTTTCTGCATAGGGCTTCGAAAGGAAGCCAGGCAGATATCCAGGATTTTTGAAGCAAAGGGCTTTGACGTGGCCTCAGTCTGCTGCAAGGTGGGACGCACGCCCAAGGAATCCATAGGCCTTAAAGGCGAAGAAAAAATCCGGGGGCCAGAAGCCATGGAATCCATGTGCAACCCCATAGCCCAGGCAGAACTGCTAAACCAGCAAAAGGTTGACCTTGCTGTAATGCTGGGTCTGTGCGTGGGCCATGACACTCTTTTTCTCAAGTACTGCAAGGTGCCGTGCACAATTCTTGCCGTCAAGGACCGGGTGCTTGGCCACAACCCCCTGGCGGCCATTTATCTTTCCGATAGCCCGTATTACGGACGTTTGAAAAAATCATCCAAACGCAGGAAACCGGAAACCGGATGGAAAAAAATCGATATCATGGCAGAAAATGAAAGCGGAGATTCTGCGTAACGCAGATATTTGACTTCCAGGGTTCCATCAAAATTGATGCACTCGTAAAAAGTCGGTTTTCAGATGGCGCCATCAAAATTAAACCCTGTGCAAAAGTTTCAGCAGCTCGGAAACAGGCCTTGTGTTTACAACGTTTTCCCGGGTAAGCCACCCGCGGCGGGCAGCAGTAATGCCGTTTTCCATAAGATCGAGATTTTCCGCGCTATGGGCGTCGGTTGAAACCGCAATGCGAACCCCGGCTTCAGCGGCAATCTTGCAATAGTGGCTCGGCAGATCCAGGCGGTCCGGCTGAGCGTTTAACTCAAGAACAACCCCACGCTGTTTTGCGGCCATGATAATCTTTTCCAGGTCAATCTCCATGGGATCGCGGGTGTTGATCAGCCGGGCGGTTGGATGGCCCAGAATCTGGCAGTATGGGTTGTCCATGGCCCGGATGATGCGCTCGGTCTGTTTTTTCTCATCCATTCGCTGCTGATAATGCACCGAGCATACAACCAGATCCAGGTCCTTTAATACGGAATCAGGCAGATCCAGGGAACCGTCGGGCAGAATATCGACTTCCATTCCCTTTAGCAGCCGGAAACCTGTTAGTTTTTCATTGACGGCATCTATTTTTCCCATGTGCTCCCAAGCCTGTTTTTCATTAAGACCTCCGGCCATGGCCACTTTCCGGGAATGCTCGGTGATTGCAAGGTACTGGTAACCAAGGGCCATTGCTCCTCTGGCCATATCCTCGAGGCTGTCATGGCCATCTGTGCGGCGTGTATGGGAATGCAGGTCTCCTCGAATATCGCTTCTTTTGATAAGCGGGGGAAGAAGGTTTTGTCCTGCGGCCTTTATCTCGCCGAGATTTTCCC
>JAABTZ010000251.1 GCA_011389605.1 Desulfobacteraceae bacterium | reverse complement strand
ACCGACTTTTTACGAGAGCATCAATTTTGAAACCAAGTCATTTTCCCAAAACCGAAATCCTTTACGGCATCCATCCTGTCGCGGAAGCCATAAAAGCCGGCCGGCGCCGGATTACACGAATTTATATCAGTGAAGACAACCCGGGCAAACGGATTGGAAAGATTGCTGAAAAAGCCAGAAAAATGGATATCGCCGTTGAACCGGCATCCAGGGAGGAACTAAGAAAACTCACCAGGAGTGAACATCACCAGGACATTGCAGCACGGGTGTCTCTTCTTCCGGCAATCTCCATGACTGAACTGCTCAATTCCGAATCTGGCCCGGAACAAAACGCATTTTTCCTGGTTTTTGACAGCATTATGGATCCTCAAAATTTCGGAGCGCTGGTGCGCACTGCGGTTTGCATGGGCGTATCTGCCATTATAATCACCAGGGACCGGTCCGCCGGCCCCACTCCGGCGGCCTGCCGGGCTTCGGCAGGCGCCATGGAGCATTCCCGCATATGTATTGTAACCAACCTTGCAAACTGCTTGAAGGAATTAAAAAAAAATAAATTCTGGCTTATCGGTCTGGATCACAGTGTGAAACTGCCTGTTGATCAAACCGACATGACAGGCCGATGCGCCCTTGTAATCGGCGGTGAGGATACCGGCATACGCCCCCTGGTCCAGCGCCAGTGCGATTTTCTGGCCACAATTCCCCAGCAGGGCCGCATCAACTCGTTGAACGCCTCGGTTGCAGGCGGCATGGCCCTTTACGAAGCCATGCGCCAGAGGCGCACAACAAACCAAAACCAAAGATTATAACCTAAATTGAGCGATTTTCAAGTTTGCCGCAGATACAAGGAAGATGCAGACTGGCTATAGTCAGCTATGCGAGGCTGCATCTGAGGCAGTAGATGCGGTGAAATTGGAAATCCCGGAGGGTTTCTGATTTTTAAAATATAAATTGATGTTATCCTTTAAAATTAATTGCTTTTAAAAATCTGAAACGCTCAGTTTAGGTATAATATTGACAGCAAGGATGTGTATCTTATGAAAACAGCGGCAAACATAACAATTGATCAAAACGGAAAACTGTCAGTGCCTGATCATGTGATTATTCCATTTATCGAAGGCGACGGGATTGGCCCTGATATCTGGCATGCCACCAGGCTGGTACTGGATTCGGCTGTGGAATGCACATTCAGGGGCGAGCGCAAAATAGAGTGGAAGGAACTGGATGCAGGGGAAAAAGGATATGAGAAAACCGGCAAGTGGCTGCCTGAAGAATCCCTTGAAGCAATAAGGCAGCACGTGGTTGCAATAAAGGGGCCCCTTACCACGCCTGTGGGAAAAGGCATCCGCAGTTTAAATGTAGCGATCAGGCAGGTACTTGACCTTTATGCCTGCGTGCGACCAGTCAAATACATCTCCGGAGTTCCAAGCCCCATGAAACGGCCGGAAAACATAAACATGGTAATATTCCGGGAAAACACGGAAGACTTGTATGCAGGAATTGAATGGCAGGCAGGCAGTCCTGAGGCAGAAAAGCTTGCCGCTTTTCTGCGTGATGAAATGGATGCCTCACTGCCCGAGGGAGCAGGAATAGGGATAAAGCCCATCAGCGCAAAAAACACCAAGCGTTTGATGGCAAGTGCCATTGTCTATGCCCGGGATAATGGGTATCCCAGCGTTACCATTATGCACAAGGGCAATATAATGAAATTTACCGAAGGCGCTTTTGCCGCCTGGGGATACGAGGCAGCCCGGGAACAGTTCGGAGATCTGACTATAACGGAATCAGAAGTATACGAAAAGCACAACGGAAAAGCGCCTGAAGGAAAGATCGTAATCAAGGATCGAATCGCGGACATGCTGTTCCAGCAGGTACTGCTGAGGCCCGAAGAGTTTGGCGTAATCGCCACGCCAAATTTAAACGGCGACTATATCTCCGACGCCCTGGCCGCCCAGATAGGGGGGCTTGGCATGGCGCCCGGGGCCAACATCGGGGACCAATGTGCGGTGTTTGAAGCAACCCACGGAACAGCGCCCAAGTATGCAGGCCTTGATAAGGTCAATCCCAGCTCCCTTATTTTATCAGGTGCCATGATGCTCGATTATATGGGCTGGGATAAGGCAGCCGAACTGATCAGGCAGTCCCTGGAAAAAACAGTTAAAAGCGGCCTCGTAACCTATGACCTGGCCAGACAAATCGACAACAGCTCTACACTTAGCTGCTCGGATTTTGGAAAAGCCATTGTTGACAATATCAGCAATTGCCGGCAAGAATGATAGTATATGGGCCCGCATAGGCCGGGCCCTGTCCGGCACCCTGTTTCCTGAGACATGCCATGCCTGCGGCGGGTTTATGCCGTGGCCAGGATCCAATGCATCAGATTCCGTTCATTGGCACCACACAGACGATAACAATATTTTTCATTGTTTACTGGAAAGCGTTTTGTGCCGGCAATGTCTCTTAGAGATTGCATCCATTTCCCCTCCATTATGCTCCTGCTGCGGCCGGCCATTTAAAACAGACAAAGACAGCAATCACCTCTGTGGCAAATGCATTGCCGGCAAACAACATTTTTTAAAAGCCAGGTCCGCTGTCTTGTATTCAGATACCGTGCTCAAGCTCATTCATTCCTATAAATATAAAAACCGCACATGCCTTGCCAGGCCTTTTGCCCTTCTGCTCTACCAGGAATTTGTCCGGCACTTTGGACAAGACGGAATCGATGCCGTGCTGCCCGTACCCCTTCACCCCAGGCGGCTGCGAAACCGCGGCTACAACCAGGCCATGCTTATAATCCGCCAATGGCCCCAAATTAAGTCACAGCTCGGGCATCAACAGAACCTGCAAATTTTTGCAAATGACAAGCTCCTTGCCAGAAATAAACACACAAGGCCCCAGACCGGACTGGACAGAAAAGCAAGGGCCCGAAATATCAGGGGAGCCTTTATTGTGGAAAATCCGAGGCTGGTGGAAGGCATGCACCTGCTAATAGTAGATGACGTCTATACAACCGGATCCACGGTAAATGAATGCGCCCGTGTGCTTT
Source organism: Desulfobacteraceae bacterium (assembly GCA_011389605.1). Lineage (GTDB taxonomy): Bacteria > Desulfobacterota > Desulfobacteria > Desulfobacterales > Desulfosalsimonadaceae > Desulfosalsimonas. Next base: position 2,295 of record JAABTZ010000251.1, on the reverse strand, counting down.
GCAAAGCGGGTGCTGCCGGCGTAAGCGTCCTGACCCTGGCAAGGACCCCGTAACAAGAACAAGACATTTTATGCCATCAACCTTGATGGAACCGTAAAAAGTCCAATATCTGCGTTACGCGCGATTTCTGAAGAATTTCACGTACGGCTAAGTACGCTACATTCTTTGCCAATTGCGCAAGCCTTGATGCCGCTGCACACCGCAAAACCCATTTTTTTCCGCTTCTTGAGGAAAACAAATGGTTTGCTCAGGGTAAACAAACCGTGTTATTTAAATGCCGTAAGACAGCAGTGGGATGTATGATATGCTATGATCTATGATTCGCCGGAATGGGCGTGGGATTAGCTGCAAGGAGGCCCGGGTTCATGTGATTGCCACCCGGTAGCCGGTTGGGCGCATTGCTAACTGGGGTACCCTGCTTTCAGCAAGGGCCATTTAAAACCAGGTTTTTGTGGTGACTGCAAACCGCTGTGACCCATATGCATATGGTACGAAAAGATGATGATCGAGCTATGGCCAGGGATTTTTCATGTTTTTCCAACAACACGATGATCTGACATACGCCTGTTTTTCCAACTTGACAGCCTGCCGTGATATATTTCATGCAATTTTTACACGCCCGCAAAACATGCATGGCAATGATAACGACCCGGAAATCAAAATCGGGCCGGCGGGGTTAAGCAAAAAGGAATCAGAAACTATAAACCCAGGGAAAACTGCCCGGTGCCTGGGTGCATCCAGACTCGTTTTTCTCAACCAGATGCACGGAAGCAGTGTTTCCGTAATTCAAAGCACCCAGCAAGCCGTATCCGCCCAGACCTCACCGCCTAAAGCCGATGCCGTAATCTCTTGTCTGCCGGAAACAGGACTTGTCATCCAAACCGCGGACTGTCAGGCAGTCCTGCTCCATGATCCGGTCCGCCTTGTTGCAGCCAATATACACGCCGGCTGGAGGGGAAGCGTTGCCGATGTGATCGGGGAATGCATCAAAACCATGGAAAAAAAATTCGGCACCAGGTCTTCTGATCTTTTAGCAGGCATAGGTCCTTCACTGGGCCCCTGCTGTGCTGAGTTTGTAAATTTTGAAGCTGAAATACCCAAAAAATTCTGGAAATACAAGGATTGCCGCCACAGGTTTGACTTCTGGCAGATAAGTACCGACCAGCTGCAGGCTGCCGGAGTGAGAAGCAAAAACATCGAACCGGCAAATATATGCACCCTGTGCAATCCTCACCTGTTTTTCTCTTACCGGAAAAACAAGACAGCCCGGCGCTTTTACTCAGTCATTGGCTTAAAAAGTCCAGTTTAAAAAGGAGCAGGACCGCAAATGGTCAAAAAACAAAATCAGGCCGCCCGGGAAACAGTAATACTTGCGGGCAACGAAAGGATTTCAGACAGCTATTTCCGGCTCACAGCAGACTGCGACAGCCATTATCTTGAAGCTGCTGCCGGCCAGTTTGTCACTCTCAGAATGCCGGATCAAAAAGAACCCCTTTTAAGGCGTCCTTTTTCCATCCACCAGGTCCTTGCAGCTGAAACCGGAAAGCCCCAAATAGAGATTCTCTACCGGGTTGTGGGCGGATTTACGGAAAGGCTCAGCCAGGCTGGTCCAGGCAGCCTGCTGGATCTGCTGGGTCCGCTGGGGCGGGGATTTAGTGTAAAACATCATCATCAGCCAGTGGCCATTGTTGCCGGGGGCATCGGGGTTGCACCACTGGTGTTTTTAGCAAGTCAGCTCAAAGATGCCGGTACTGACATGGACCAGGTTAGTGTATTTATTGGCGGGCGCTCGGAAAACGACATTTTGTGCCAAAACTTTTTTAAAAAGCTTGGCACCCGGGCCGTCGTCGCCACGGAAGACGGCAGCGCAGGCTATCACGGATTGGTGACAGCACCCCTGGAAAAATGGGCACAAAATAAAGAGGCCTCAATGATTTATGCATGCGGCCCCCACGGCATGCTCACGGCCGTTGGCAAAATAGCCCGATCCAAAAACATTGCCTGCGAGGTCTCCATTGAAACCCTGATGGCCTGCGGCCTGGGTGTTTGCATGGGTTGTGCCGTAAAAACACAGGATAAAACCCAAGGATACAGTCACGTATGCAAGGACGGTCCCGTATTTGATGCCGCCGTTTTATAAAAACACTATTGACAAACTCGTAAAAAGCTCTTTATTCCGCAACTGCTGAATTTTTGCAAAAATCAAATTTAAGCTCCCTGGCTGATCGGCGGCACGGAAAAGGAGTTTCCTCGCTACAGGAGCCTTTTGGAGCCTCAATTTCCGCTCGGAAACCC
>JAABTZ010000250.1 GCA_011389605.1 Desulfobacteraceae bacterium | reverse complement strand
GTATTCTGGTCACCGTGGCTGACACCGACAAGACAAGCGTGCTGGAGCCGGTAAGACTTTTTTCAGACCTGGGCTTTAAGCTTTATGCCACCAAGGGCACCCAGGCTTTTCTTGAAAAGCATGGAGTTGCAGCCGAAGCCTTGAAAAAGCTCGGACACGGAAGGCCGGACATTGTCGATGCAATCAAAAACCGTGAGATTCAGCTGATTATCAACACACCGGTTGGCAAAACCAGCCAGGAAGACGATTCCTATATCCGAAAAACCGCCATCCGTTTCAAGGTTGCCTATATCACCACAACGGCCGCGGCCACGGCAGCAGCCAAGGGAATCGCCGCCCGCAGGGCCGGGGAACCCGAGGTAAAATCCCTGCAGCGCTACCACAAAGAGATAAACTAGGCTTGATCTTGAACTTTTTACAACCCCATCTGAAATCAGACTTTTTACGAGAGCATCAACTAGGAAGCAAGGCAAAAACAGAAGGCAGTCGATCACTCAGACTGATCGACTGCCTCTTCCCATTCATGGATATACTTTTTGACAGTTCGCCGGTCCAGCCCGGTTCTTCTGGCCACTTCCTCAAAATTACTATGCCTTTGATAAAGCAGGTAACAATATCCGGAAACCAGGGCTCCGGCCTCGAGGCTTCCCTGTTGGATGCCTGCAACCAGGCGGCGGTCAAGACCGGCAGAGGCCGGTGCAAATGCAGCCTCCCCGGAGTAACTACCCTTTAAAAGAACCCTGCGAACGCACTGCTCAAGCTCCCTGACATTGCCCGGCCACTGGTATTCGGGCCCCAGTTGCTCATCAATGGCTGTACGAACCATTTCAACCAGCTCCGGAGAGGGCTTTCCCACCAGACGTTCAACTGTTATCTCCAGCAGGATATCGAGCTCTTTGGGGCTTTCCTGAATCCTTTGACGCAGGGGTGGCACTGTGATCATATCCGAACAAAGGCGGTAATAAAAATCATCCCGAAAAACCTTTTTTTCCCGTATTTCCTCCAGGGGCCTGTTTGTCGCGGCAATAACCCGGCCCTCGAAACGGCCGTGCTTATGAGACCCAACAGGCTTGAAAATTCGTTCCTGCAGAACCTGCAGAAGCTTGATCTGAACGGGCTTTGGCACCTCACCGATTTCATCGAGCAAAATGGCTCCGTGGGGGCTGCAGGAGGCAAAAACGCCGTCATAGTCATCGATTGCGCCGGTAAACGCCCCTTTTTTGTGCCCGAACAGGGCCGATTCGATAAGTGTTTCCGGAAACTGGGAAAGGTTTAAGGCAACAAAAGACTGGGTGAAGCTTTCCACAAAGCTTCGCCACCTCCTGTTTAAGGGGATAAATCCCGAACGGCCGATGGCGGCTGCCGCAGTTCCCTTTCCAGTGCCGGTCTCTCCGAGCAGCAGTGTTGAAAAATCCTCCATGCGATCGCGCAGGTACCGGTCATAAAGCTCGATATTGTGAGTAAAAATATTTTTCCAGAGATTGGCGCGAAGCTGTTTCATACTCGGGCTTATACCTGCAAGCCCCCTGTCAATAAAGAAAAAGGCCCTGCGGATCTGGTAGGCCAGTGCAAAATAACGGCGGAACGACTCCTCCCCGAAACCGCGGATCGCCATGGCTTGATGCACATCAGTGAAAAAAGGAATTTTTGCCGGGGTATCGCCTGCTGCAATCTGGCTTTGGATCAGCTGATCATACTGGTCTTTGAAGCGGTAGAAGAGTTCAAACAAAAAGACCTTCTGCATCAAGTCCCGGTCCTCACCCTTGTAGGCATCCAAAGATGCCTTCCCCTGCTCCTCTAAGCTTGAAATCCGCCTTTTTAGTTCATGGAAAATCTTGTTGATCCGCTCCCCCCTGGGAGCATCCCGGGCAAGGCCGGCAAGCTCCAGTTCAAGCCCCGTATGTTCATCGCTGAAAGGATTTACGGAGCCGGCAAGGGCGATTTTTTCAAAAAAGTCTTTGTCAGCAGATTTGATCATAAAATTTTCACACGCATTCTATATCCTGCCGCCGCTCCAGCGCAGCTTGGCCTTTAAAATATCGAAGTAGTTGTGGCCCGGAAGCTTGATCAACTCCAGGGGAAAAGAGCTTTTTTCAATGAGAATTGTATCGGCAGGACCTATTTCCAGACCCTGCTGGCCGTCAAAGGTGGCCACAATATCAGCTGCCTTCTCTCCGAGCCGGATACGGATCCGGGAGGATGCAGGCACAATGAGCACCCGGTTTGTAAGGGTAAAGGGACAGATGGGGGTAACCAGGATACCCTCCACGGCCGGATGCACAACGGGCCCGCCCGCGGCCATGGAATAGGCAGTCGAGCCCGTGGGTGTTGCCACAATAAGCCCGTCGCTTCGGTAGGTGGTAAGGTAATGCTCATCAATACAGGTTTCAATGTTGGCAAGACGGGCTAAAGCCCCCTTGTTGATAACCACGTCGTTTAGCACGGTTTCTTCAACGCACAGGCGATCCTGCCTGAAAATGCTCACAGTGAGCCGCGCCCTGGACTCTATGGCAAACTTATTTCCAAGCACTGCTTCTGCGGCCTGAAACAGTGAGTCCTCTGCTATTTCTGCAAGAAAGCCGATATCGCCGAATTTAACCCCGATCATGGGAATGCCTGCATCGCCGATCCACCGGGAGGCACTCAAAAACGTGCCGTCACCGCCCAGAACAAAAACGCAGATCATGGCATCCGGATCAACCTCGCACTGCCTTTCTGTCTGAAGGCCCAGCTGGGGGTGGAAAGCGGTTTTGCGTACAACCGCAACGCCTTCTTGCTCCAGCCATTTTTCAAATACATCAGCTGTTTTCTGAGCTGCAGGCTCCTGTTTGACAAACAATCCGATCTGTTTCACTTAATCCCCGATTCAAAAAAATATCCAAAATGTAAGTTTCCTCCATTTCCATACTAGTTTCAGATCAGGCGGGCAAGGAATTTTCCGGCCATTGTTTGCTCCGGCAGCCTCTGGCCTGCCTTTTTCCCTTGCATCACCAGCCAGAGGGCATTAGACTTTTGCATGAAAACATGAAAAATCCTTTGCAGAGCCGACTTGACAAACATGTAAAACCTAAATTGAGCGATTTTTATACCTGCCGCAAATACAAGGAAAAGGAGAAACGCCTTGACACATGCAGAAACTATCCTGAAAAGGGTCCGGGATTTTATGGGCAGCCGTATCATTTTGACCGCAGCCCGGTTAGACATTTTCACCCGGCTGGAAAATCAGCCGGATTCAGCCGACAGCATAAGCCGGCAATTAGGGGCCGATCCCCGGGCCCTGACCCGGTTGATGGATGCCATGGTTGCCATGGAACTGCTGGATAAAAAGAAAGGCACTTATCATAACACTGCCCAGGGAGCAGTGCTGGGTGCAGACCACCCTGAAACCGTACTTCCCATGGTTTTGCACATGGCAGAGGTATGGAATTCCTGGTCGCATCTAACTGAAGTGGTTAAAATTGGTGAAAAGCCTGACCTGGTGGGCATGACCGAAAAAGGCCCGGAAACCCTTAAAGCCTTTATCGGGGCCATGCACGTTGCCGGACGGAAGCTGGCCTCAGAAATCGCAGCAGACCTGGATCTGAAGCCCTACCGGAAACTGCTCGATATAGGAGGAGCTTCTGGCACCTACACCATTGCATTTTTAAAACAGGCGCCCCGAATGTCAGCCGTGCTTTTTGATTTGCCAAAAGTACTGCCCATGGCAAAACAGCGCCTGGCCATGGAAAAGATAACTGACCGGGTGGAGCTTTTCGGGGGGGACTACAACAGCGATGAAATGCCCGGCGGCTGTGATCTGGCCCTGCTCTCGGCGGTTATTCACCAAAACAGTACGGAACAGAACAGATCGCTTTATTCCCGGATCTGCCGGGCTCTGGAACCCGGCGGTGCCCTGTTGATCCGGGACCACATCATGGACGAAGAACGCACCCGGCCCCCGGGCGGCGCCATTTTTGCCATAAACATGCTGGTCAACACCCGCGGCGGAGATACCTACACTTTTTCCGAAGTCCGCACGGATCTGAAAAAAGCAGGCTTTTCGGAGGCCGAAATGATACGCACGGGTGTCGACATGGACTGCGTGGTCAGGGCTGTAAAACCCCTCAGCTGAGCATGGCAGATCCTCCCACCGGTCTGCCAGTTTTTCCATGACCTGAGACGTGGTGGTATATTCCATTTCCGGAAGACCAGGTCCCATTGCCCCGGATGCAGGCCTGAAACCTGGTTCAATGCTACGAACTTGACTTTAGACATGGATTCATCTATGGATATGAACTTTGATGGGGCCGTAAAAAGTTCAAGATCAAGGCCTGCGCGATTTTGAAGAATGCAGGGCACTTAGCCGTACGTGAAATTCTGAAAAATCGCGCGTAACGCAGATATTGGATTTTTTAAGGCCCCATCTGAATTCAGACAATACAATAAGGAGAAGATAGAATCATGGCACAATTGATCGCGGATCGTAGGGATGTGGACTTTGTGCTCCACGAGCAAATGGAGGTGGGCGAACTTGCCAAGCATGAAAAGTTTGCTGATTTCAACAAAAAAACAGTGGACATGGTGGTTTCCGAGGCCCGCAATTTGGCTGTAAAAGCCATTCTGCCCACCCAGAAGGAAAGCGATGAGCTGGGATGCCACCTGGAAAAGGACGGCACTGTCAGGGTTCCGGAGTCATTCCACCAGGTCAACGCTTTATACAACGACGGCGAATGGCTTGCCATGATTGACGAGCCTGAATACGGCGGCCAGGGAATGCCCAAGACTCTTGCTCTTGCTGCAGAGGAATACTTTTACGGTGCCAACCCTGCTTTCATGCTTTATCACGGCTTGTCCCACGGCGCGGCTAACCTTATAAAAACCTTTGGCACGGAAAACCAGAAAAAATTCTTTCTGCCCAAAATATACTCGGGCAAATGGTCCGGCACCATGCTGCTGACCGAAGCCGAGGCAGGATCTGACGTGGGGGCCCTGCAAACAGTTGCAACCCGGAATGACGACGGCACCTTCAGCATTTCAGGCACCAAAATATTTATTTCCGGCGGGGAGCAAAACATGGTGGAAAACATCGTGCACCCCGTGCTGGCGCGCATCGAGGGGGCCCCTGCAGGAACCCAGGGCATTTCCCTGTTTCTGGTGCCCAAATACAGGGTTAATGAAGACGGCAGTCTTGGAGAGTTCAACGATGTGCTTTGCACAGGCATCGAGGAAAAAATGGGCTTGCACGGAAATGCCACCTGCACTCTTGCTCTGGGAGGCAAGGGCAACTGCAAGGGCACCCTTCTGGGAGAAGAAAACAAGGGCATGAGGGCCATGTTTCTTATGATGAACGAAGCCCGCCAGCTA
>JAABTZ010000249.1 GCA_011389605.1 Desulfobacteraceae bacterium | reverse complement strand
TTTTACGATAACACACCCAAATATATTCCCGGATTATTCATTTGGCAAACCAGCAGGCCTCAGACATGGCTATAAAAAACCCCTTATTTTGATGCACTCGTAAAAAATCGGTTTTCAGATGACGCCGTAAAAAATCCAAGATCAAGGCTTGCGCGATTTCGAAGAATGCAGCGTACCTATCCGTACGTGAAATTCTTCAGAAATCGCGCGTAACGCAGATATTGGACTTTTTCGGCGCCATCTATTTTAATCAGTCTTTCCTTTTGCCAGTGGCTGCCTGAAGTTTTCGAGTTTTCTTGCACTTGCTGACTTGAACTGATAAAACCACACCGATAAATCCTAAAACAATTGCTGAACAGCAGAAAGGATATTTCCATGAGCCGGCATCAGCCTGACAAGATCATATGCTCCATGAACCGGGTGAGCAAGTATCACCATAAAAAGCCGGTTATAGAAAATATATCCCTATCCTATTTTTACGGGGCCAAAATCGGAGTCCTGGGCCTGAACGGGGCCGGAAAAAGTACGCTGCTTCGCATCATGGCAGGTGTGGATACGCAATACAACGGCGAGGTGGCCATGAGCCCGGGATATACCGTGGGGTTTCTGGAACAGGAACCTGTGATTGATGACAACAAGACCGTTCGCCAGGTGGTGGAAGAAGCCGCAGGCCCGACCATGGCGCTGATGGATGAATACAACAGGATAAACGAGCGGTTTGCCGAACCCATGAGCGATGAGGAAATGGACAACCTTATCCAGCGCCAGGCCGATGTCCAGGAAAAACTTGACTCCGCTGACGCCTGGGATATTGACGCCCGGCTGGAGATGGCCATGGACGCCCTTCGCTGCCCGGAAGGTGACACCCCGGTAAAAGTCCTGTCCGGAGGGGAAAGAAGGCGGGTTGCCCTTTGCCGGATACTGCTTGAAAAACCTGACATCCTGCTTTTAGACGAGCCAACAAACCACCTGGATGCTGAAACCGTGGCCTGGCTGGAACACCATCTTCAGCAATACGAAGGCACTATTATCGCTGTCACCCATGACAGATATTTTTTAGACAATGTGGCCGGCTGGATACTGGAGCTGGACCAGGGCCGGGGCATCCCATGGAAGGGAAACTATACTTCCTGGCTTGAACAAAAGCAGGAAAGGCTTCGCCGTGAGGAAAAGGCCGAATCCCAGCGCCAAAAAACTCTGGAAAGGGAGCTTGAATGGATCCGCATGTCGCCAAAAGCCCGGCAGAGCAAATCCAGGGCTCGCATCAACGCATACGAACAATTGTTAAACCAGCAGGCGGCAGACAATTCCAGGGAGATGCAGATCTACATCCCGCCCGGTCCGCGCCTGGGCAAGGTTGTGGTGGAGGCAGACAACGTATCCAAGGGCTATGGCGACAGGCTGCTTTTTGAAAACATGTCTTTTCACCTGCCTCCCGGCGGCATAGTTGGAGTAGTGGGGCCCAATGGTGCGGGTAAAACCACCTTGTTTAAAATGATTACCGGTGAACAACAGCCTGACAGCGGCACCCTGCGCATTGGAGAAACAGTTAACCTGGCATACGTGGAACAAAGCCGGGCAAGCCTGGATCCTGAGAAAACCGTATGGGAAGCCATCTCCGAGGGTAAAGATATAATACGGCTTGGCAGCCTGGAAGTAAAATCCCGGGCCTATGTATCCAGGTTTAATTTTTCAGGAGCAGACCAGCAGAAAAAAGTGGGGATGATTTCAGGAGGCGAGCGCAACCGTGTGCATATGGCGCGGATGCTAAAACAGGGGGCTAACGTGATTCTGCTCGATGAACCCACAAACGACCTTGATGTCAACACCATGCGCGCCCTTGAGACCGCCGTGGAAAACTTTGCCGGCTGTGCCGTGGTCATAAGCCATGACAGATGGTTTCTTGACCGCATAGCCACCCATATCCTGGCCTTTGAAGGCGACAGCCAGGTAATCTGGGTGGAGGGAAATTATGCGGACTACGAAGCTGACCGCAAAAAGCGCCTGGGTGCCGAAGCCGAGCGGCCTCACCGGATCAAGTACAGACGCTTTGTCAGGCAGTAGAGCCAAAGCCGAAATGATCACAGAGGTGGAAGCAGGCTTTTTACGAGGTCATCATTTTTGACAAACTCGTAAAAAGTCACTTTCAGACGGCTTTGTAAAAAGTTCAAGATCAAGGCTTGCGCGATTTTGAAGAATGCAGCGTACTTTAGCCGTACGTGAAATTCTGAAAAATCGCGCGTAACGCAGATGTTGGACTTTTTACGAAGACGTCATTTTTTATTGACCCGTTTTTATTCCTGTGCTATGAAATTTGATTTTAATGGCCTGGCAGATTTGACTGCCGGAGGCGGCGTATGAAAAATGATACCAGACAGACTTTAAGAGAGCTTGGCTACTACAGCAGCCTCGGTCTTTCAGTCGCCATTTCCATATTTGTAGGATTGTTTATAGGGCTGTGGCTGGATCGTGTTTTTGACACTACCCCTGTAATGATGTTTATATTTCTGTTCTTCGGGATCATCGGCGGTTTCAACAATATTTACCGGATACTGAAGCGCAGCCGGAAAACCTGAGTGTGGGCCCTATGATTATACAGCAGCGTTTGCTAAAATTTATTATCCGGACAAACTGGTTATTGTTTGTGATTGCCGGAATTACAGGGCTTTTAGCAACACCGCTTGATTTTGCCCTTGGGATTTTAGCAGGGGGACTGATTGTCACAGTCAACTTCCATCTGCTTTACAGAACGTTAAAACGGTCACTGACCCCGCCGCATATTGCATCTCATAATGTGGTTTTAATCAAGTACTATATCCGTTTCATTCTCAGTGCAGTAATAATTTTTCTTCTGATTTCAAACGGATACGTTGAACCTCTGGGCCTGCTGATCGGCCTGTCAATTGTCGTGGCAAGCATTATGCTCGGCACCATCCGGGAATTTACCAAACTCATATCCAAGGAGGCGGTCTGAAGTGGAACATCCATTACTTTATTTCGTAAAGCTGTTTGAACTGATCGGCCTGGGGCATTTTGCGCATGAATATCCACACGTGGTCTACAGCTGGGTGGTAATGGCGCTGCTGATAATCGTCGGTGCTCTCGGGGCAAGGCATATCAGCATGATTCCGGGCAAAGCCCAGAATGTATTTGAAATGATAATATCGAGCCTTGAGGAATTCACGGTGGATACAGCCGGCGAGGAAAGCCGCTGGTTTTTCCCCTTTCTGGCCACCATTTTTCTCTATATCTTCTTTTCAAACCTTGCGGGCCTTGTCCCCGGCTTTTTTTCTCCCACGGCGGATCTCAATACCACTTTGTCATGCGCAATTCCGGTTTTTTTCTTTACCCACTACATAGGCGTCAGGCTCCACGGGCTGCATTACCTGAAGCACTTCATGGGTCCTTTCTGGTGGCTTGCTCCCATATTTATCCCCATCGAAATCATCAGCCACCTCTCCCGGGTGCTGTCACTGTCCTTTCGTCTTTTTGGCAACATCATGGGCAAGGAACTGGTTCTGGGAATTTTGTTCATGCTGGCCGGCGCATTTTTCGCCCCCCTGCCGATCATGGCACTGGGCGTGTTTGTATCCTTTGTTCAGGCCTTTATCTTCTATCTGCTGTCGACCATGTATTTTTCCCTGGCAATGGAAGATGCCCACTAACCAAGGCTTAAAAGTCATTCTTTACTCTTGTGTGCTCCACACGGTTTTTGGAAGAAGCCGTTAAACTTAAACTTATTGTCAAGGGAGGTTTGTAAATGGAAATTGAAGCACTCAAATTTTTTACCGCTTGTGTAACCGTAGCAGGTTTTGCCATAGCCATCGCAGCCATTGGCTGTGCCTACGGCATGGGAATCAGCCTGAGATCGGCAGTGGAAGGAATTGCCAGAAACCCGGAGTCCTCCGGTAAGGTCACAGTGACAATGCTCATCGGTCTTGCCCTTATCGAGTCTCTGTGTATTTATGCTCTGGTTATCTCACTGATTATCATCTATGCAACACCCATGGCTGGTACCGTCACCAAAATGATCGGTATGTAATCCCAGCCCAAAAGGCATTTAAAAAAAAGGGCCCCTGCCCGGCATGTGCGCCGGACAGGGGCCCTTTTTTGATGCCATCTAAAATCAGGCTTTTACTAGTCCTGAATTGAGCGATTTTCAAGTTTACCGCAGATACAAGGAAGATGCAGACTCGCTATAGTCAACTATGCGAGGCTGCATCTGAGGCAGTAGATGCGGTAAACTTGAAAATCCCGGAGGGTTTTAGATTTTTAAAATATAAATTGATGTTATCCTTCAGTTCAGGATAGTGCATCAGAGATTCTGGCGCCGTAAAAAAAATCCCGTATGAGAATCCTTACACGCTGCCACATCCTCAGGGGTTCCCTGTGCCACCACAAGTCCGCCATCATCACCGCCTTCGGGACCCAGATCAATTACATGATCGGCATACCTTACCACATCCAGATTATGTTCTATTACAACCACGGTGTTGCCTGCTTCCACCAGCCGGTTTAACACCGCAAGCAGTTTTTTGATGTCTTCCATGTGCAGGCCGGTAGTAGGCTCGTCTAAGAGATACATTGTCCGGCCGGTATCGCGCCGGGCAAGCTCCCTGGAAAGCTTTACACGCTGAGCCTCGCCGCCGGAAAGGGTTGTGGCTGGCTGGCCCACGCGTATATAGCCCAAACCCACATCTACAAGGGTTTGGAGCCTTGAACGAATATGACCGATATTGGAAAAAAACGCCATTGCCTGATTGACGGTCATATCCAGCACCTCTGCTATGTTTTTGCCCTTGTACTTCACCTCCAGAGTTTCCCGGTTGTATCTCAGAGCCCGGCAAACGTCACAGGGCACGAAAATATCCGGAAGAAAATGCATTTCAATTTTAATTATGCCGTCCCCGCTGCAAGCCTCGCAGCGCCCCCCCTTGATGTTAAAGGAAAACCTGCCGGCCTTGTACCCCCGCATCCTGGCTTCCGGGGTTTTTGCAAACAATTCCCTTATAAAGGTAAATACCCCTGTGTAGGTTCCGGGATTGGACCTTGGAGTTCTGCCAATGGGAGACTGGTTGATGTTTATTACCTTGTCAATGTTTTCAAATCCTTCAGCGGACTCATGGCTGCCCGGCCGAATCCCTGATCTGTTAAGCCTGCGGGCAAGAATCCGGTAAAGGGTTTCAAACACCAAGGTGGACTTTCCCGAACCTGAAACCCCGGTAACACAAACAAAACAGCCCAAAGGAAAGCCTACATCAATATTTTTAAGATTGTTTTCAGATGCACCCCTGATTACAAACGCATCTTTTGAAGCACAGCGCCTGTCTTTTGGGGGACTAATGCGCTTTTTGCCCGAAAGGTACTG
>JAABTZ010000248.1 GCA_011389605.1 Desulfobacteraceae bacterium | reverse complement strand
TATCCCCAGTTCTGTTTCGGGATAAGTTGGATCCAAAGGATCAACAGGGCATGGTAATGGATCTCCATCACTGTCCCAGCAGTCAATAACCAAATTATCATTACGGTCCTCGTCAAATGCAATTGACCTTACCCCGAAATACACATTGGTACCGTCTGCAACAGGATTTCCGTTTACATCAGTTACAATTGCACTTACTCCAAGGTCCAGATGACCCTCTGTGGTGTCTGACTCCTCAAGTTCTTCAAGGTTTGTGCTCACAGATATGTTGGCCACCGGCCCTGAAATAATTATGGTTGCTGAAGCAAGGGCCGGGCTTGAAAAATCCGGTAATGTGTCAGCCTCTATAACAACCTCGCTGCTGGTAAGAGCCCCTGCATAAAACCTCACTGTTGTCTGGCCGTTGGTGTCTGTTGTTCTGACACTGTTGCTAAGGTATTCGCCGCCTCCCGGGCCCTGGGCAATACGAAAATAAATCTGCTGGTTGCCTGCTGGCTGATCATCTGCATCAAAAGCACTAACCAGTATTACAGACTCCCCGGTATTGACCCGTATAACTCCGGGATCGGGCCTGAGAACAATCTTTGTGGCATCTCCACCGGTAATTGTAAGAGACACCGTTGCCCTTAGCGAGGTGCCGGTTCCGCCGGCGTCGGCCACATGCGCTTCTATGGTCGCCCGCCCGGACTGGGCCCCTGATGTCAGAATCACTTCGGCCTCTCCGCTTGCATCTGTTAGAGCAGAAGATGCCCCGAGTGTTCCCAGAGTTGAACTGAAATCCACGATCTCGCCCGCAAGGGGCACACCGTTTTCATACACGGTTGCAGTAAGGGTGGCTATTTCCCCTCCTGTCCTTATGGTTGTGGGATCAACGGTGAGCACAAGATTAAACTGGCTGAAAGTGATATCCAGCTCTGTTTCCGCGCCCCGGGCACTTGCCTGGACCGTTGTGACACCAGACATATCAGAGGTCACCCAGAACTCGATTTGCCCATTGGAATCAGTGTTTATTGAAATGGCGCCCGTAAATCCTCCGCCGGAGCTCGTGCTCACAGATCCGTTATCCCCACCTTCTATCTGCACATCCACTGTTTCATTGACAATGGGGCTGCCATTGGAATCCGTTAGAGTTCCTTCAACCCTGGTTTCCTCATTTACAAGCAGGGTTTGATCATCTGCTTCCAGCTCCAGGGTGATGCCGGTAAATGCCATGGTGGCGGAAGCCGAATTGCCCTGGCTTTCCGCTGTAACTTCCACAACAGGATCTTCGTAGCGGGCGCTGGTTAATGTGGCAACGGCCTGGCCGTATTCATCTGTTACGTGGGGTGAGGTTATAATACCCCTTGTTGTTGAAAAGTTTACAGTGGCACCTTCCACGGCCTGGTTTGTATCGGTTCTAACGGTTGCAATCACTTCCGTGGTGCTTGTTCCGTCAGCCGGGAGAATTGAATTTAAAATAAGTATCTCAACTCCTCCGGGCTCAAGGCCCCCGCTTTCCCTGACCCTTACAGAAGCTGTTGCACTGACACTGCTGTTGCTGGCAGACACCACCCTGATCCTGTCTGTTCCTTCAATAGATCCGGCAGTGTATGTGGCCGTTGCCTGGCCGCTTCCGTCGGTGGTTACTGTGCCCGGTGATATGGTAGAGCCGCTGACATTTGATGAAACTGAAAAATAAAGATCCTCTCCTGAAGCCGGGGCTCCGCTGGAATCTGTCAGGCTTGCAAATACCGTGGCTGTTTCCCCGGGCACAACACTGTCGGGAATAACCGACACATTAAGCCTTCCCGGAAAACCGGCTTCAAATGCAACCTCAACCCGGTCCCTCCAGCCGTTTGCTTCAGCCTCCACCCTGGCTGTTCCCTCAGTGTATCCGGCCCTTAGAGTTATTTCAGCAATCCCGTTTTCGTCCGTGGTCCTGCTGCTTGGCAAAAGAGTACCAAGGGTAGTTGAAAAATTAACAGTGATGCCTGGTGCTGGCTGGCCCTCGTTGTCCCGCACCGTTGCACGGATGGCGGTGGTGGAGGTTCCGTCGGCCTGAAGGCTTGCACTGCCTGCCGTGACATCAACAGAGCCGACAATTACTGCCCCTTCCCTTATCTGAACAACAACTGTCTCGCTTACATAATTGTTTACCTCGGCGGTGATTGCAAGATCTCCTGTTCCATAGTAACCCGAGGCAGCGGTCCAGTCAAAGCGGTAAACACCGTCTTCTGCCTGATCAGGGGTGAGTTCTGCAGAATCAATGATTTGAGAGCTGCCCACACGCCTTATCTTTATGATCAGCCTTTCTGTGCTGATACGGTTTTCGTTTTCATCCATTACAATGGCCGCGGTCTGAAAAGCTCCATCGGGCGGCACTACATTGGGAAAGGCATAAAGCAGGATTTGATCCACAGGCCCCGGCACAAATTCCAGATTGGCTTCATCCGTGAAACCGTCACACTCGGCCCGGACAATAACGGGGCCTGATCTGGTGGAAGATTGCAGTTTGACTTCCGCGGTTCCGGTCGCATCTGTAATGTCGTTTGTGGTGATAAGTGTGCCCGCGGTGGTGGTAAAATTTACCTGCTTGCCGCTTACGGCCGCCCCGTTTGCATCTGTGACAATGGCCCTTGCGGTGGCCTGGCTGTTGCCGTCTGCTACAATTGAGGCACTGCCAAGAATAAGGTCAATGTTTAAGATTTCATCCGGATCAAAAAACGTTATTATAACTTCCTGGCTCACACCGTTAGATTCAGCCTCAACTATAGCTTCTCCCTTTTCATCAGGGGCATGAAGCGTTACTCTGAGCACACCGGATTCATCAGCAGTCCTTCTGCTTGTTTCTCTGAGATCTTCGTTGCTTTTAAATGAGCCTATATTTGTACGGAATGCCACCTTGGTATCCTGGTCAACGGGATTTCCTGTTGAATCAGTTAACTGGACTTCGATATAAGTAGATCCGTTTCGTGCAGGGAGACTTTCCGCGCCTGCAGTCATTTCCATGGCGGCTGTTTTGCCGGCTGCCGAGCTTCCGCCTGATGATCCGCTTCCTCCGCATGCGGCAAGGGATAAGAGGATAAACGGGAGCAGGAAAACAAGGCAGTTTTTCAAATAAAGGCGATTTGTGGTGCGAAACATGTATTTCCCCCTTGGAGTATGCATTATTGAGGCTGAATCAATAAGTTTGATGGAATCTTAAAAAGTCCTAAGACTGAATCGCCAAGCAATAAAAAAATAACTTCTTGATTTTACTTAACACTTAATCACTTAAAACTTAAAACTGCCTGCAAAAAAGACTTTTTACAGACTCATCAATTTTGACTGTATCTGCAATCCGGATAAAGCGCGTGTTTTAATCTTTTGTGGTTGCTGTCATCTGCCGCTGTTCGAGCTGGACAATCCGGGGTGTCATGAAAATAAGCAGCTCGCTTTTTTCATTTTGCTTAACATCGCGTTTAAAAATCCACCCCAAAATAGGAATGTCCTTTAAAATGGGAAACCCGCTTGTTCTTGTTGTGGTGGTATCCTTTTTAATGCCACCGATGACAATTGTGTCGCCATCATCGACCAGCAATTCGGTTTCTGCTTCATTGATGGACAAGGCAGGAGCTTCCATGGTCAGCTCTGCCACTTCATTTTTGGTCACAAAAATTTTCATGGAAATCCGCTTGTCCGGGGTCACATGGGGGGTGACCTCCAGGCGCAGGTCCACTTCCTTGAAGTTGATTTCCACTTCATCGTCTTCCACTGTCTGGTAGGGGATTTCAAAGCCCTGCCTGATGGTGGCTTTTTTGTTGTCCAGGGTGACAATCTTGGGTGCTGAAATTATTTTGACGTTGTTTTCTTCTTCCATGGCGTTTAACTTGGCATCCAGAACAAAGGGCGTGCCCATGCTGGCCAGCCTGGAAAAATTAAACCCGAGACCCGAGGTCGAGGCACCCGGGTGGTTCATGGCAACGTCATAGCTGTAATTCCCACCCATGTCGCTTCGGTAAACGTCATCGCTGCCAATGGAAAACTCGGTTCCTATGTCTTTTAAAAAGTCCTCGTTGATCTCAACGATCCGGGCCTCGATTATAACCTGAGGGGTGACCTTGTCAATTGTTGCAATCACTTCCTGGGCTTTTTCTATGCGCTCCAGGGTATCGGTTAAAATCAGCTGATTGTTGCGGGAATCCACGTTAACCTTGCCCCGGTCCGAGAGTATATCCTGGATATGGGGAAGCACCTCATCCTGGGCGCTGGCGTAGCTGATGGGCATATATTCAGTTATCAGAGGCTCCATGGCCTTTTCCTGCTCAATACGATTTTTGTAGGCCTCGATCCTCTGCTGTCTTGATTCTTCCTCCTCCCTTAAGGTGCTTAAGGTGGCAATGCGGATAATGTCGTCGCGCTCGACCTTGCCAAGCCGGTTTTGCTTTAAGATAAGGTCAAGCACCTGATCCCAGGGCACGGGCCTTTCCATGGTAATGGTAACCTTGCCCTGCACATCGGGATCTATGGCATAATTTTTTCCGCTGATCTGCTGGAGTATCCTGAAGACGTTTTTTATATCGGTTTCATAAAAATCAAGAGCGATCTTTTCCCCGGTGTACTCTTCTTTTTCAAAAAGCCAGTCAGCCGGCTGCCCTGCCTTGCTCCCCGGCTTGCCTTCGGGGCCGGCAGCAGGTCCGGTTTTTGCCATGGACTCATGGGCAACGGCATCTTCGAGCACCTGCTGCCATTCGGGCAGATCGGCCATTGGATATGGTCTTGGCCCCACCGTT
>JAABTZ010000247.1 GCA_011389605.1 Desulfobacteraceae bacterium | reverse complement strand
TTCCACGGTGTCTTTTTGATCCGGCATCTCATAGGGGATAATCCGGTCCACGGCACTGTCAAAACGGGTGGTGATAAGAGGACGCCGGTCACTGTGCTCAGGCAGGGATGTGCCGGCAAGACGAAGCTTGAGCAGGCGTTTGTTTGTCCGAAGCAGGTCATAGTCCACATCCCGGGAGGTTCCTATGGTAACCACTGATGTGCCTGAATCACCACTTGCAAAATGAATATCCCTGACAATGGCAAGGCCATTGCTACCGCCTTTGCGGTCTTGCCCTGCCGGTTTTGACCAAACAGGTTCAGGCTCATTGACTTCCGGCTTTGGAGGCCTGCTCTGCTGATCGGCGGCCTGCCTGGTTTCATCTTCAGAGGCGGTTTTGTTCTTATAGAAAATCACATTGAGGCCCGAAGCTTTTTTGTTGACCGTATAGGTCATGTCCCGGGCAAGCTCGATTTCCATGCGGACATTTTCTTTGTCCCCGGAGCTTGAAAGCCGGATTGCTTCAATTGCTTCATCTTCGGCCCGGTATTCTTTTTCAATTTGCCCGAGCCGGGCCTTGGGGAAGTAGAAAATCACGCCAAGGGGCTTTAACTGCTTTACAGATGTATAATCGAGCTCACCGGAGGTTTTAATTTCAATTTCAGCTGATGTGGACAGACTTTTTTCGATGATGTCATCAATTGTTACAATTGATGACA
>JAABTZ010000246.1 GCA_011389605.1 Desulfobacteraceae bacterium | reverse complement strand
TTCATAGACCATTTTCAGGATGTCCCGGTTGGCATTCTCAAAAAACGGGGTCAGCTGGATGGCCGAGGTGGGGCAGGCCTCCTCGCACAGTCCGCAAAAGATGCACCGCCCGAAGTTGATCCGGAACCATCCTGCATACCGCCGTCCCTCCGTGTCTTCGGCCGCCTGCATGGAGATGCAGTCCACCGGGCACGCCGCCGAGCACAGATAACAGGCCACGCACCGCTGCCTGCCGTCCGGGTCTGAAGTAAGGATGATCTGCGCCCGGGAGCGTTCGGGCAGGACCCGCTTGTACTCCGGGTATTGTTCCGTTACAGGCCCCCGGAAGATGTGCTTCAGGGTTGTGTAAAACCCCATGTAAAGAGTATAAATGATTTGGATGAATTCTTTCATCAGCTCACCATGATAAACCCGGTGATCACGATATTGATCAACGCTGCCGGGATAAGAAACTTCCAGCCCAGGGCCATGAGCTGGTCATACCGGAACCGGGGAAGCGTGGCCCGTATCCAGATCATCGCCACTGCAATCAGAAAAACCTTTGCCAGCAGCCAGATGACGGGCGGGAAAAACGGCCCCCGCCATCCGCCTAGAAAAAACACCGCGATAAGTGCTCCCAGAACCTGCATCTGCACGTACTCTCCCAAAAAAAACATCCCGAATCGCATGCCGCTGTACTCGGTGTGATAGCCTGAGCCAAGTTCTGCTTCCGCCTCGGGCAGGTCAAAGGGGATGCGCTTGCTTTCGGCCATGGCCGCAATAAAGAAAATGATAAACGCCAGAGGCTGGACCACTATAAACGGCCGTTTTGCCTGGGCGTCAACGATATCCACCAGGCTGAAGGATCCTGTGAGCATGACCACCGGTACAATTGATAGTCCCAGGGCCAGCTCATAGCTGATCATCTGGGCGGCTCCCCGTATGCTTCCCAGCAGGGCATACTTTGAATTCGACGCCCACCCGCCCAGCACCACTCCGTAGACGCTCAACGAGGCCATGGCAAATGCATAGAGCAGGCCCACGTTCATGTCCGTGACAACCATGGGGATTTTTTTGCCGGCCATGGTCAGCTCCGGGCCTAAAGGAATCACCGCAAATGTCAGCATGGCCGTGGCAGCAACTATGACCGTGGCAAACAGAAAAATAAGGCGGTCAGCACCTCCTGGGATGACATCTTCTTTTGCCAGAAGCTTGATGCCGTCTGCAATGGGCTGGAGCAGGCCGAACACACCTGCCCGGTTGGGCCCGATGCGCGCCTGGAAGCGGCCCAGCAGCTTTCGTTCCAGAAGCACCAGGTAGGCTGCCAGAACAAGCACGCCGGTTAAGATCACTGCGATTTTCAGCATCAAAATTGCATACCCGGTCAGCCAGATGATCATTGTCCTGCCTTGTCTTTGTCCTCATTGTCCGGGCAAGGCCCGGAGATGGAAATCTGCTGCCTGTTGACGTAAAACCGCTGCTGTGAATCAGACGGCCTCCATTGCATGCCGGGGTGCCGGTAGACCAACAGCACGCCGGGAGCCACATTTTCGGAGATCCGGAGACGAAGGTGCAGGCGTTGCCCGGCCACATCCAGACACACGGCGCTTCCCTCTGCGGCGTTGTACGTATTTGCCTCGGAGAAGGCTATCCACAGCTCCGGGGGCCTGAAATAGGATTCCAGGCACGGAGAATGGCTTGACAATGGCTCGTCTCCAAGGGCTGCTGCCGCGGATATGAACATGAAATCGCCCCTGACTGCCTTTGTTCTTATCGATTTCTCACTTTTGCGGCGGGATTCAGGCATAAAAATCCGCGCGCCCCGGGGTACAGGATCCCTTATCGGCTCCAGGACGGGAAAGACCCTGACCATCCAGTCAGCCATGCGCTCGCTGTCAGCCGGCGGCTCTATCCCGGCAAGCCGCAGTGCTGTTTCCCAGGCCGAAGGGATGTCGCCGCCCGGAATGCCGGGCCTTATGACCCGCGGGGGATGATTGTTGTTTCCTGTTATTTTTATGGGTATGCCGCCGGCATGGGCGGGATTGGACCACTGGGCCCTTGCCTCCTGGTTTACATAGGTTCCGCCGGCTTCAAAAACGGTTAAAGAAGGAATCACGATATGGGCGTAATCCAAAAGCTGTGTGGACAGGCAGTCGACGGCGACTAGAAGTTTGAGCCGTTTTAGGGCCCGTGTCAGGCGATCCCGGTCAGGATACGTCTCCCACAGATCGCTTTCCACCACGACCATGGCATTGACCTGCCCGGATTCGATCTGATCGATGAGTTCATCCGGTGTCACCGGGTGATCATTGACAAGGACCGCACCATAGGAGTTGGCCATGGGCAGGGTGTAAAACAGCCCGATGTTTTTTTTCCAGGCGCGCAGCCTTTCAACCAGGTCTGCAGCAGCATTCACGGTTTCTGCATCCGTGATTTCCGTACCGCACACCACCACCGGCCGACGGCTTTTTTCCAGCTGCTTTTGGATGGCCTCAATTTTTTGGGGATACGGACTGTTGCGGTTTTCATAATCCGTTTCGGCCCCCAGGTTCCGTAGCAGTGCAGGGATTTCATCAGGACAGACTGAAATATGTAAAAACTCCATTGGCCAGTCAAGCGCCCGGGGGTCGATGGCCGTGATTGCCGCACCCTTTCGCCATGCCTGGCGCAAAGCCAATGTCAGCATGGGCGACTCGTTTACCGGATCTGCGCCCACGGTCAGGACAAAATCCGCGGATTGTATTTCATGCATGGAAACGGCATTTTCCGGGCTCAGTCGGCAAACCGCGGCCCGCACCACAGCCCCGCATCCACCCTGGAAAACCGGCCCGCGCCATCCCCGGATCCGGCACAGATGGGTGCAGGCGGCCAGTGTTTCCAGGCTGCTTCGGCCGGAGCCCGCCATTGCAACGGTTTGCTCCCCGTGGCGCTCAGTCAGAGATTCCAACCGTTTGACAGCAGCAGCCGCGGCCTGCCCGGGCCCGACCGGCTCTCCGTCCACCCGTGCCTGTCTGGGCCGGGTATCTGAATTGGCATAGAAAAACCCGTATCGCCCGCGGTCGCAGATAAAGGCTCCGTTTACCGCCTCACTGTGCCGGGCCTCCAGGCGAACGATCTGCCGGTAACGGGCTGCTGTTTTGATGCTGCAGCCAAGACTGCAGTGTATGCAGATCCCGGAAGTTCTTTGAAAATCCCAGCGGCGGCCGGTGTATCTCGAAGGTTTGTCCGTGTAAACCCCGGTGGGGCAAAGATCAATTAGATTTCCGGAAAAGGGGTTTTCCAGCACTCCGTCTTTGTGCCGGCCGAAATAGATCCGCTGGGCAATGCCCATGACCCCCAGGTCATTGTAACCGCAATACTCCTGGTAGAAACGGGAACATCTGTAGCACTGAATGCACCGGTTTTCCTCGTGACAGATCAGCGGGCCCAGGTACTGGTCTGCGTATGTGCGTTTTTTCCCGGGATACCTGCGGATGCCATGGCCGCAGGCTTCTGTGAGATCCTGGAGCAGGCAGTGGCCTCCTTCATCACAGACCGGGCAGTCGTGGGGATGGTTCATCATCATCCATTCTATAACATGCCTTCTGAAATCCACTGCCTCGGCATCTGTGGTGGAAACCACCATATTGTCTGCCGCATCCACCATACAGCTCATCTGAATGCCCGAAACCGGACCGTCTTTGAATTTGACCGCACATACCCGGCAGGCGCCCACGGCACCGAGTCCGGCAAAATAGCAGAATCGCGGGATATAGATCCCGGCGCGCTCAGCCGCGTCAATGACCCTGGTCCCCTCCGGGACCTCTATTTCCCGGTTGTCAATTGTCAGTTTCGGCATGGGTTCAGTCGTATTGATCGCTATTAAATGGGCATCTTCCATATTGAATATGGGCCATGACCTCTTCTTTAAACTCGTGGAGCAGGCTTTCAACGGGTGCGGCCGCTCCGGGCGCAAAGGCGCAGTATGAGTAATTCAGGTGGTCGCACATCTTTTGCATCATCGGGATGTACCCGGCTTTTCCCTCTCCGGCTTCTATCCGGTTGAGCAGATCCAGAATGTAGGGCAGTCCTTCCCGGCAGGGCGTACACCATCCGCAGGATTCCCGGGCAAAAAACTCCATCAGGTTGGCCGTGACACGGGTCAGGCATGTTTTGTGATCAAAGACCATGATCGCACCCGTGCCCAGCCGATAGCCGTGGTTTGCCAGTTCACTGTAATCCAGACGCACGTGATACATGGATTCGGGCATAAACTGCGTTGAGGCCCCGCCCGGCATGCATGCCTTAAACCTTGAGCCGGTGGCCATGCCGCCGGCATATATTTCAATTAGTTCCGAAAGTCTCACCCCCATGGGGAGTTCATAGCAGCCAGGCTTTTTCACGTGGCCGCTCACGGAAAACACCTTGGTTCCGGCCCCTTCTTCTGTCAGGGCCAGGGATTTAAACCAGTCCGCCCCGTTTTTGATGACATGGGGCACGCAGCACAATGTTTCCACATTTTGAATTTCGGTGGGCAGCTGCCACAATCCCCTTGTCGTGGGGTAGGGCGGGGGCTGCCTCGGATTGGCCCGCCTGCCTTCCAAAGCGTTGATCAGTGCGGTCCCTTCCCCGCAGATATACCGCCCCGCACTGCGATGGACAATCAGTTCGCAGTCAAAGCCCGAGCCGAGAATATTTTTTCCGGCATATCCTGCATCACGGGCTGTCTTAATTTCCCGCTCCAGAATCCGCGCCGCGTTTTCGTATTCCCGCCGGATAAAGACAATGGCGATTTGAGCATCAATGGCCCGTGCGGCCAGAACAATTCCTTCAATGAGCTGGTGAGGATCGGCATGGATCAGCACCCGGTCCTTGAAGGTGCCCGGCTCCATTTCATCGGCGTTGCAGACCAGGTACCTCGGATAAGGGGCGTTTTGGGCAATCGTTGACATTTTTTTGCCCATGGGAAATCCGGCCCCTCCCCTGCCCAGCAGGTTTGCTTCCAGCAGGATTTCCCTGATGCCTTCCGGAGACGGAACATTTCGCGCAAGGGCGTTTTCAAGCGCTTCGTAGCCCCCGTCCTGCCTGTATTCCTCAATGGAGGCGATCCGGTTTTCCTTCTGGTTTTTCAGCAGCACCCGGGAATGCATCTATGCCTCTTGCCTGAGCTTTTTAATTATCTGATCAAATTTGTCCGGGCTCAGATGGCCGTATACCGTCTTGTTGATCATGATGGCCGGTGCCCGGTCACAGTAGCCGATACAGCACACCGGAAGCAGGGTAAACATGGCATCAGCAGTGGTTTGGCCCATTTGGATGCCGAGTCGTTTCTGCATATGCTCCACAAGTGCGTCATATCCGTGGTCCATCCAGCAGATCACGCTGTCGCAGACATGAATGACGTATCTGCCCACGGGCTCCCTGTAGATGTAATTGTAAAACGTGGCCAGTTCCTCGAGCTCCAGACAGCTCATATTCAGAAGCGATGCGGTCTGCTCCAGAGCCTC
>JAABTZ010000245.1 GCA_011389605.1 Desulfobacteraceae bacterium | reverse complement strand
AATCAACGGACTAACAGTAGGATAAATGAGAATACTGGTTTGCGGCCACGGCTAATTTTTTCCAAGCCGTTCATATCCTATTGGCGTGCGGCCATAACTTCGAAAAATAATGATTTTTCTGTGTTAAGCAAGCCTTCAGGGCCGTCCCATCCTGGAGGCCGATGAGCAGTCAGGAGCCCTGTTATCAGGATCAATTTTTCCGGCCCTGATCATTTCCGGATAAAATGAATCCTGTTGATCTCTGGTTGTATTTTTTGTATAGCTAAACGTGATGGAACCGTAAAAAGTCCAGTATCTGCGTTACGCGGTTACGCGCGATTTTTGAAGAATTTCACGTACGGCTAAGTAATCTGCATTCTTCAAAATCGCGCAAGCCTTGATCTTGAATTTTTTACGGCCCCCATCTGAAATCAGACTTTTTACGAGTGCATCAAACGTGGTGCACTCGTAAAAGGCTTTCTATTACCGTCACTGCTTAATTTTTGCAAAAAGCAAACCCGTAAGCTTCCTGGCTGATCGGCGGCACGGAAAAATGGGTTTCCTCGCTCCAGGAGCCTCCTGGAGCCTCAATTTCCGCTCGGAAACCCATTTTTGCGCACCACCGTCAGGGCAACGAAGTGCAATTTCGTCAGAGCGCAAAAAAATGATTTCCCTGGAAGTCAAATATCTGCGTTACGCGCAATTCCTTAAGAATTTCACGTAAGGCTAAGTACGCTACATTCTTAGGAAAGGATTAATCCATTTTTTCAATTCCGGAAAAAGTCAATTATATGAAAAACAAGCCTTTTATTGTTGTATGCTTTTTTCTGCTTCTGCTGGTTTCCGCATGCGCCCCGGGCAAGGGTCCGTTTCGCGATATTTTCCAGCCGGACAGGCCAGGGCTTGCCCTATTTGAAAAAGCCGAGCAGAATTACCAGGATGAAGCCTATCAAAAGGCCAGTGATCAGTATAATCAGTATATTAAGCAATATCCGGACACAAAGCAGGCAGCCGTTGCCAGGCTTAAGCTTGGAATGATTATGATGCACCAAAAGGACTTTGCAGGTGCCAGGCTGGCATTTGAGGAACTTATCAGGACTAAGCCGGAGACTTCCGCCGGGATTCATGCCAGGATTGCCATCCTTGAGTCATACATGGAGCAGGGCCTTTTTCAGGATGCAATTGAATACAGGCAGCTGCTGCCGGAAGAACTGCTGGACCGCCAGCAGCTTGTCCGGGCTGATCTTCTTGCCGGTGATGCCGCAATGGCAATCGAGGAGTTTGACCGCGCCTATGGATTTTTTCTGTCTGCATTTGAGCGTGCCGGGGAAAAACAGCGCCGGGATGTGGCCCAAAGACTTATGGCAGCGTCATTTATCATGACGCCCGAACAGATTCAGGATGAAATCAAGCGCATGGACGGCAGGCCCCCCAGCGGGTATCTCATGTACCATCAGGCCTTCCGGTTGATAGCAGACGGGCGTATGGGCGATGGCATGTCAGTTTTTCAGAAGTTTCTGAAACAATATCCTGATCATCCCATGGCCCCTGACGCACGACAGGAGATGGAGCGACTCACGGAGGAGGCTTTTTTTGAAGGGCGCACCCTGGGTTGCGTCCTGCCATTGTCTGGTAAATACAAGGCCTTTGGCAGGAGGGCTTTAAGGGGAATTGAGCTGGCGGTCTATCAGGCCGGCACAAGCATAAAAGGAGAAGACCCGTTTAAGCTGCTGGTTCGCGATTCGGCATCAGATCCGGAGACCGCAGAAAAAATGGTAAAAGATTTGTCCCGACAGCAGGTGGCCGCCATTATAGGACCTATGATCGGTGACAGCCAGCCGCTGCAGGCAGCACAGGATCTTGGGGTCCCCATCATTGCAATGACCCAGAAACCCGGGATTGCAGATACGGGCTCTTACGTGTTCCGCAACTTTTTAACCCCCCGGATGCAAGTGGCAGCCCTTGTGGAGCATACTGTTGTAAACCTTGGATGCCGTCGTTTTGCAGTGCTTTTTCCGCAAGAATCTTACGGAGAGATATTTTTGCACTTGTTCTGGGATGAATTGATGGCCCGGGGCGGCTGGATAGCTGGAGTTGAATCCTATGATCCCGGGTATACTGATTTTGCAGAACCTATCAAAAAGCTTGTGGGCATTTATTATGAGCTGCCCGAAGATCTAAAGACCGAGTTTCCAAATCGCGAGCAGACAGAAAGTCTTGTCCGGGCCCTGATGTTTTCTGACGGGCTTTTTCTGGAAAAAAAGCTTCCGCAAATGCCCGGCTTTGTTTCCGGCAGCTCCGGGCCAAAGATTCCATGGGCCGGTGCGATTGCCCAGGAACCCGAAGATGATGATAAAGAGCCTGAGCCTATTGTGGATTTTGATGCGATCTTTATCCCGGACAGCCCTGAAAAAGCCGGTTTGATAATACCCCAGCTCCGGTATTACGGCATCAATGACGTATATCTGCTGGGGACCAATCTCTGGCATTCGCCCCGTATACTTAAGATTGCAGGCAGCCAGATCAGGCAGGCAGTTGTTGCCGAAGGCTTTTTTGCCCAAAGCCGCCGGCCGCATGTGGCCGGTTTTGTCTCGGCCTTCTTTGATGTATACGGTGACAGGCCGGGATTTATTGAGGCGATCAGCTATGATTCAGCCATGCTTGTATGTGAGCAGATTGCCCTAAAAGATGTAACAAGCCGGCCTGCGCTTCGCCGGGCCCTTCTGGATTTGCCCGGCTTTCAAGGAGTGACCGGTCTGACAAGGTTTCTTCCCACGGGCGAGGCACAAAAAGACATTTATCTTTTGGATGTAGTCAGGGGCCGTTTTGTGGAAATTACTCCCTAGCTGTTTGACTTTTTATTAATCAGGCTGCCCTGGCCTGTGGCTTCAAGCACGGTTTGCCAGAGCTTGTCCCCGGCGGCTACGTGCTTTCTTTTCCCTGCGGTCAACGGCACTGGTACGTGTACGAAATGATCGTTCCAGTGGCCGATAATCATGTTTGTTTTTCCGGCAATGCCCGCGTGCACCGCATCCCGTCCCAGAAACGTGCAATAGACGTGATCGTTGGAATTGGCCGGCAGGCTTCGGATCATGTAGCTGGGGTCAATGAATTTAAGGGTGATATCCATGTCTTTGGCTTCGAAATACTTCTGAATGCGCTGCCTTAAAAACAAACCTATATCCTGGAGCTTGATGTTGCCCGAAGGATCATATTCTTTTTTCCGGGTTTCGAAAAACTTCTGGCCGGCACCTTCGGCAATAAGGATAACGGCATGCTTGCGCTGTGCCAGGCGTTCTTCGAGTTTTGTCAGAAGTCCGTTTTCTCCTTCCAGGTCAAAATCTATCTCCGGGATAAGCACAAAATTGACATCCTGCTGGGCCAGGGTGGCCGTGGCAGCGATAAACCCTGAGTACCGGCCCATGAGCTTAATGAGCCCGATGCCGTATGGATATCCTTCGGCTTCCTTATGGGCCCCTTTGATGGCACTGGTTGCAATATCCACGGCCGTGTCAAAACCAAAGGACTTCGATACCATGTGAATGTCATTGTCAATGGTTTTTGGAACACCGATTACGCTGATTTTCAAGTCCCTTTCACGAATTGAGGAATCAATTTTTGAGGCTGCCATAAGAGTGCCGTCCCCGCCTATCATAAACAGAATTCCGATGTTCATTCGCTCAAGGCAGTCCACAATAGCCTCGATATCCTGGGGTCCCCGGGAAGATCCCAGTATGGAGCCGCCCATTTCGTGTATATCAACCACGTTTGCAGGTTTAAGCTCTTTTACGTCATGGCGGTATGAGGGGATAAATCCCTGCAGGCCGTATCGGATGCCGTAAATATGTTTTACCCCGTAGGAGTGATAAAGCTCAAGGACGATGGAGCGGATAATGTTGTTTAGCCCGGGGCACAGACCGCCGCAGGTTACAAGAGCGCATTTAAGCTTGCTTGGATCAAAGTATATTTTCCTCCTTGGTCCCGCCAGTTGGAATGCAGGCAGGGTCTTGCCGGCCCGGATGGCTTCCGTGACGGTTTCCGGGGCCAGTTCGATCAGGATGCAATCATTGTCGTCTTTAAATACTTCCTGGCTTGTCCCGTTTAGTTCTTTTGAAATGGGAGATTCAATTTTGGGTTCTCCCAGGGTGTCAATCCGGGTTTCCATGTCCATGTCAATGTTTGCATATATCGTCATGTTGTTTTCCTTGGCATAATATTCTTTTTTTTGGGGGCAAATTATCCGGAACCAAAGCTGGCTGCACCAGCGGGCTTATGCCGGGTTAAATTTCAAAGCCCCTTTTCCCAGAATGTCGTGGAGATGCAGTGCCCCGAGGACAACGGTGTTTTCGTCGATGGCAGGCAGCACGGTAATCTGGTGTGTTTCCATGATATTTAGGGCTTCGTAAAGAGGCGTGGCCGGATGCACATGTTTTGGATTTGTTGTCATCAGCTCATTTACCGTGTTTTCATGTACATTTATCTTTTGAACCACCAATCTCCGGATATCGCCGTCTGTTATGATGCCCGAAAGCCTGCCGCTGGTGTCAGTGATAAAGATAACACCAAGTCGGCACCTATCCATTTCTTCAAGGGCTGTTTTCATGTCAGTGTTCAGCTCTGCCCTGGGAACGGTTTTTCCGGTCAGCATTATATCGGCCACACGATAGGAAAGCCGGCGCCCCAGATTGCCGCCGGGATGGAATTTCTGGAAATCATTGGTGTTGAATTTTCGCTTTTCCAGCAGTACAACCGCAAGGGCATCGCCCATTGCCAGCTGGGCCGAGGTGCTGGCAGTTGGCGCCAGGCCCAGCGGGCAGGCTTCTTTTTCCACCCCCACATAGATTACCAGATCGCTTTGCGAGGCAAGTTCGGATGCGGTATTGCCGGTAAAAGCAATCACAGGGCATCCTGCTTTTCGGATGCTTGGAATAAGGATGTTGATTTCATCTGTTTGGCCTGAATTAGATATTGCCAAAAATACATCACCGGCAGAGACTATTCCCAGGTCTCCGTGCATGGCTTCCACCGGATGGAGAAACAGGGCCCTTGTTCCTGTGCTGTTTAAAGTGGCCACGATTTTGCGGGCGATTAGCCCGGATTTTCCTATTCCGGCCACGATTACCCGTCCCCGGGCCTGGTAGATCATATCCACCATGTGATTGAACTGGTCATCGAGTTGCTCTGCCAGACGCCTTATTCCTTCGGCCTCTATTCTCAGAACTTCTGCTGCCCGTTTTCTATACATAAGGCCGCTCTTTTCAAACCCTGGCTGTTGTATGTATTTTTATGATATAATAATTTATTTTAACGACAAATATATTATATCTTTGACTATTCGCACAAGAAATTCTTTCAGTTTTTACAGTAAAAATCAAGCCCGGCAACCTTGACGGCTTCGTAAAAAGTCAATATCTGCGTTACGCGCGATTTCTGAAGAATTTCACGTACAGCTAAGTACGCTGCATTCTTCAAAATCGCGCAAGCCTTGATCTTGAACTTTTTACAAAGCCG
>JAABTZ010000024.1 GCA_011389605.1 Desulfobacteraceae bacterium | reverse complement strand
AATCTGGGTTGCCAGGCGTATTCGCTGGGCCTCGCCCCCGGACAGGGTGGCAGCAGCCCGGTCAATAGTTAAGTATGACAGGCCGACATTTTCCAGAAATCCGAGCCTGCTGGTTATTTCGCGAATAATCCTGTCTGCAATCTTTGCGCTTTTGCCCTGCAGTTTCAAATTCTGAAAAACCCCATGGGCATTTTTAACGGAAAAGGCCGAAAGCTCAGGCAGTGTCATGCCTGCCACCTTTACCGAGCGGCTTACCTGATTGAGCCGGGTACCCCCGCACTCCTGACACGGCTTGAAATTCATGTATTGTTTGATTTCTTCCCTGGCCGCATTGGAATCGGTTTCAACATAACGGCGCTGCAGATTTGGAATCACCCCCTCAAAAGGACGGGTGAAATCCACCCGCTGATCTGCCCGGGTCATGTAAAAAGGGATTTCTTCCTCACTTGAACCATAAAGGATTATCTTTTTAAATTCCTCCGGCAGATCCCTGTACTGACGGTAAATATCGACCCCGTAATGCCGGGTCAGCGCGTCGAGAAACTCTGCAAAATGAACGGAGTTGCGGTTAGCCCACGGACGAACAGCGCCTTCCCGAAGCGATATTTCCTGGTCGGCAACAATCAGGTCAGGATCAAACTCCATGGTGGTGCCCAGCCCATCGCATCTGGGACACGCCCCCTGGGGTGAGTTAAAGGAAAAACTTGCCGGTGTAAGCTCTGGATAACTGATGCCGCAATTAATGCAGGAAGCGGTCTCGGAAAAAAGAACAGGCCCGGAAAGCTTGTCATCGGCCATATCCACCGCAGCCATGCCTTCGGAATGAGACAATGCAAGCTCAAGGGAATCGGCCAGGCGGTTGCGCATGTTTTGCCTTACCACCAGCCGGTCAACTACCACGTCAATATTATGTTTTCTTTTTTTATCCAGTTTTGTAAGCCCGTCGAGCTCCCGGACCTCGCCGTTTAGCTTGATCCGGGCAAATCCTTCCCTTTTGAGCCAGGCAAACAAACGCTCATGGGAGCCTTTCTGGGCGTTTACCAAAGGTGCGAGAATCAGGATTCGTGTGCCTTCCGGCATGGCCATGACCTGATCCACCATCTGGTCTATGGTCTGTGATTCAATGGGCTGTCCGCACTTATAACAGTGCGCTATGCCAACTCTTGCAAACAGCAGCCGCAGATAATCATGGATCTCGGTAACCGTGCCCACCGTGGACCGGGGATTATGCCCCCCGCTTTTCTGCTCAATGGCAATTGCAGGTGATAGTCCTTCGATAAGGTCCACATCGGGCTTTTCCATGCGTTCCAGAAACTGCCGGGCATAGGCTGACAGGGATTCAACATAGCGGCGCTGGCCTTCTGCATACAAGGTGTCAAATGCCAGGGTGGATTTGCCTGAACCGGACAGACCGGTTATGACGATAAGGCGGTTTCTGGGCAGGTCCAGATCAATATTTTTCAGATTGTGCTGGCGGGCGCCCCTGATAATAATGTGATCCGATGGCATGGGCATCAATTGCTTCAGGCTGAAGTCAAAACGGGTTGAGTTATCCTGCCGGCATGTTCAGCCGCCATTTCAATGGCCGCCATGAGGCTGCCTGGGTCTGCGATACCTTTTCCGGCAATGTCATATGCAGTGCCGTGATCCACGGAAGTACGGATAATGGGAAGCCCGAGAGTGGTGTTGACCCCGTCATGAAAATGGACAAGCTTAAAAGGAATAAGGCCCTGGTCATGGTACATGCAGACCACTGAATCATATGCCCCTGCTCTTGCATGATAAAAAAC
Source organism: Desulfobacteraceae bacterium (assembly GCA_011389605.1). Lineage (GTDB taxonomy): Bacteria > Desulfobacterota > Desulfobacteria > Desulfobacterales > Desulfosalsimonadaceae > Desulfosalsimonas. The sequence goes on along the minus strand of JAABTZ010000024.1, from coordinate 12,542 downwards.
CGTGTCTGGCGGATGCGGCCCTGTTGCACCAATGCCTTCTGAAACCGCACGGGAAATGGCAGGCCGGATCAGGCAAACCTCTTCATGGCCAAACATTTCATCTTCTCCGGCATGGGGATTTAATCCGGCCACTGCAATCCTTGGCTCAGAGATTTTAAACCGGAATTTCAACGCCTCATGGGTCAGGCGGATCATGGAATAAATGCTGCCTTCATCCAGGGCTTCGGCAACATCGCGCAAGGGTATATGAATGGTTGTAAGCACAACCCTTAAATGTTTTCCCGCCATCATCATGGCATAATTTTCTGTTTTTGTCTGTTGTGCCAGAATTTCCGTGTGTCCGGGATGCATGCCGCCTGCAAGCTTCATTGCCGCCTTGTTGATCGGGGCTGTTACCAGAGCGTTGATCATTCCAATCTTTGCCATTTCAATACCGGCCTTTATATAGTCTATCATGGCCTGTCCTGTTTCCATGGACGGCTGCCCCCATTTATGAGTGTCACAGGGAAGCTCTGATTTTCTTATCACATTGACCATGCCGGTTTCATAGGCAGCCATGGGGGGCTCTTCAATAGCCTGGATTTTAAGCCCTGCATCGGCAATGCCAGCGGCCATCTCCAGGATGCCTGCATCTCCTATTACCAGGGGCCGGGCACAGTTATAAATCTTTTCATTATTAAGGGCCTTGCAGATAATCTCAGGGCCCACACCCACGGGATCTCCCATGGTAATGCCGATAAGGGGCCTTTTTTCACTTTTCATTCTAAACTCCCGGAAGCTTTGAATAAATTTTTCAAATTTTCAAACTGAAGAATATACCAAAAACCCCCGGGCATAACAACAGGCAAAAAAGTCTCCTTGATATTGAACTTTTTACGGCGCCGTCTAATTTACCACAGAAACCCGGCCACAGTTCCGGTCATGCAGGTTGCAAGCGTGCCGGCGATAATCGAGCGTAGGCCCAGGGAGGCGATCTCATTGCGCCGCCCCGGAGCAATGCCACCCAGACCTCCGATCATAATTCCAAGGCTTCCAGGGTTGGCAAATCCACACAATGCATATGACATGATCAAATTGGTCCTTGGACTCAACAGGCCCGGATCCAGCCTGCTCATGTGCACATATGCTATCATTTCATTTAAAACGGTTTTGGTGCCAAGAAGTGTTGCCGCGGTTTGCGCCTCCGCCCAGGAAACCCCCATCATCCAGACCACCGGGGAAAGCAACCATCCCAGAACACGCTGAAGAGTCAGGGAATGGCCTTTGACTTCCGGAAACAGCCCCAGGCCCATGTTGACCAGACTGACAATGGCCACCAGAACGATAATCATTGCAACAATATTTATAAGCAGCTCCATTCCCTGCAGAGTTCCCCGGGTAAGTGCGTCCATGGCACCGCATGCCTGGCTTGGGGCATGAAGACTTGCACCTGTCAGCTCGCCGGTTTCAGGTACCATGACTTTTGCTATCACGATGGCCGCTGGTGCGCTGATAATGGAAGCAGTCAGAATGTGACCCATTACATTGGGGACCAGGTCCGAAAGAATGCCTGCATAAACCACCATCATGGTACCGGCAATGGTTGCCATGCCAGAAGTCATTATGGCAAACAACTCGCTGCGTGTAAGCTTTTCAACATAAGGCCGGATAAGCAGGGGGGATTCCACCATGCCCACAAATATATTGGCTGAAACTCCCAGGCCCTCTGCTCCGCCAAGGCACATGGTTTTTTCCAGGATAAAGGAAAAGCCGGAAACAATTTTCGGAAGAATCCTCCAGTAGAAAAACACTGCAGACAGGGCGCTTATAACCAATACCAGGGGAAGAGCCTGGAAGGCCAGAATAAATGTTGCCTCAACATCTTTGATTTCAAAAGGAGCCTTGCCCCCGCCAAGATATCCGAAAACAAATTCGGTCCCTGCACTGGTTGCTTCCTGAAGGGCAATAACCCCCCGGTTTAAGCCGGCAAAAACTTGTGCGCAATAGGGAAGTTTTAAAAGCACAAGTCCCAGGGCAACCTGAAGCCCCAGGCCTGCTGCAACGATACGCACGGGAAACCTGCGGCGGTTTTCACTCAGAATCCAGGCAATAAGCACAAACATAAAAAAACCGACAATGCTTCTTGCTATCATATTCTTTCTCCTGCCGGGATTACACGATCACTTTTTTTATGCCGGCTTTGGGCATTAATATAAAAACCAGTATAAGCTGAATGGCCAGCCCGCTCAGGGTCATGGCCAGAGCAGCAACATATGCTGATCTATAGGCCACAATAGGTGCAAACCCGAGCAATTCCATTGTATCGACCACCGGTCCGGCAATAAGAGTGCCCGCAACGCCCCAGGACAAAAACAAAGTGGCGTTGAAATAACCAAACAGCCGTCCCCTGCGCTCAGGGGGAATGAGCACCGATGCCATGGCATAGGATGCGGCAAGAATCATCACATCACCTGTGCCCCGCAGAAAGCTTGCGGCAAAAATCAGGTATATGTGATCGGAGAAGATAAAAAGCAGCAGATAAGCCACTGAAGCCAGGGTGCCGACACACACAGCCCTGCCGTTTCCGATTCTCCTGCCGATATAGCCTGAAAAAAGACCCAGAATCACTATGGCAACCGATTCGGTATTGACAATGTAGCTTAGCATTTCACTGTTTACGGCAAATCCTGATTCCAAAAACAAATACTGGGACTGGATGGTGGCAACACAGTTGCGTCCAAAATTAATCAGGGTCATGCCGGCAAGAAAAACCACGTAAAGGCGCATGGATTCAGACATGCATTCCGGCCCGCAGTCAACATCAGGCATTGCATCGCTTTTGGTGCCACCTTCCGGAAGAAACAAAACAGGCACAATGGCGATAAGCATTACGGCCGCGGCAACAAAAAACAAAATACCGGACTCAAACCCCCAGCCCTCGTACATGGCGCCAAGGCCGTCATAGAGCTGACCCCCGATCCAGATTCCCAGCAGCCGGCCTATTCCGCCAACGCTTGCCAGCCGTCCCTGCACCTCGTTTCTTTTCTGTTCCGGATAAAGATCGGAAATAAGTGCACTCCAGCCGATATTGCTCATGGCCCAGAAGGCCTCCACCACTGTCAGGCCCAGGATAATGACATAGCCGGCCTGATGGGCTGAAGGGGCCATTACGTGGAAGGCCCAGATCAGAACAGTCCCGACCGCCCCTGATAATTCTCCCCATAAGATCAGAGTACGCCGAAGCTGGAGCCGGTCCGAAAGACGGCCCCAGAGAAAGGTCTGGGCAATAATGTTTGCCAGCATAGGCAAGGTGGCAAACAAGGTGGTCTCGGTAACTGAGAGATCAAGGTAATAACGAAGATAGATTGACAGGTATGTATAAAACAAGCCCCTGCGAAACATTGCAAGAGCCTGAAACGAACCCACGCCCCAGAACACGGAATAACCTGGTTTTATATGCATTCCCGGCTTCTCCCGGCGGCTAATGACAAAGCCGCTTCTGCAGGCGCAATAAGGCTGCAAAGATGGAATTCAGACTGGACATCAACCCTTTAACCGGTATATGATCCGCACATGAAAAAAAACGAGCTTGCCTCAAAAAGAAAAAAGTGGATCAGGGCCATTCATTTCTGGCTTGTAAGGCTGCCCCTTATATTTATCCTTGCTCCCCTTGGGTTTGTCCTGGAATTTGCAGTAACATTTCCCTGGAGGCTTGCAGTGGCATTAGACGGCTGCCGCTCAAAAAAAACATCAAAAAAATAACCGTTTTCCCGGAAAGGATTTCAGGTCAATTTGGATCTATCGGTTCATTCTTTCCAGGATGCATTTTTGCAGATGCGCCATATCAATTGAGCTAAACTTGATACCCACCCCTTCAGAAGTACTGCGCACGGTTTCCCCGCGGGCTGAAAGCACCATATCGGCCTTTTTGCCTAGGTTAAAGTCAATTGAAATCTCCGCCTTTGCCGGAACAGGCACGTTTTCACGGGTAATAAAAAACATGCCCAGGCCTCCAAGGTCGCCAACGCGGCCCTCGAAAGTCATAGCCTTCCGGCTGGAGGTATGGGGATCTGTCATTTTCAATGTGGCTTTCACGTCCGGCCACACCTGGGTACGGGTATTTTTTCGATGACTGCTGTTATCAAAGGTCATAAAAATATCCCATGCATCCAAAATTAAAAGCCAATCGCCACGTTTGCAAACTTTCTGCTTAAACCCGGCTACTGGCCCAGCAGCGGATCCAGCCTCCCCTGCCGGTCCAGATCGTTTAACTCATCATATCCGCCCACGTGTTTATCATCAATAAAAATCTGGGGCACTGTCCTTCGCCCCCCGCTTCGTTTAATTGCCTCCTGCATGAGGGATGGATCATTATCTACCATAATTTCAGTAAATCCAACGCCCTTTTTATCCAGCAAGGATTTTGCCATTTTGCAATATGGACAGACACCTGTACTGTAAATTTCAATAAATGCCATTGTTTTTTCTCCTTTTATCTCTAAAGATACAGGCATGACTAATAAATTTCGGATGTTTTTTCCATAAACCGCTCCCAGCGTAACCTGAATGCCTCCATTGGCATGCTGTCGAGTGTGCGCAGTTCCAGGGTAGTGCCCTTCAGGTTAAAGCGAACATCCGTAAAAATTGTAGTCATATGATACAAAAAAGAATCAAACGAAATGTCAGAAGCCTTGTAAAAAGGCACTTCCTCACCTAGCACCACTGCGTAACACCCGTATCGAACCAGCCTTTCTATTAATTCGGCTGCCCCTTCCAGTGACTCTTCGCAGCAGGGAGGCATGCCGCAGCGGCTTGGATCTGTGTTGTTCCATATATCCCGCCGCTCAGGCGACATTGCAAACAACGGATCTCCGGCCAGAGCGCAGATTCGGAAAAACAGCGGAAGAATCTCTTTAATGCTGCAGATTGCCACGTGTAAATGGATGGATGCCGTTGCTTTCATCATTTCGTGGCCCCGGGTACCGCTTTTTGCCAGGCGCCTGTGAAGATTGACATACCGCCGGGAGCTGAGGCACAATGGGGCGTCCCTGCGGCCGGGAATATATCCTTTAGGCAGATAGGTTATGCCCAGATCTGAACTGATGCCCGCATTTATCCGCTGCATAAATTCCACAAGCTCATCAAAACCCGCGGAGTCATCCGGCATCAGGGGGGGGCTGCAAAACTCGATCTGTCCTCCGGGTTCAAAGGCAACACACGTCCCGTTTTCAAAAAAAACCGCGCCATTGCAGTATTTACCCGACTTGCTCAAATGCGCTTCCACTTCAGCAAGGTCTCCGGCATTAAGAGGCCGGTCGGGCAAAAACTCAAATTCAAATCCGTAGGTCCGTTGAGTCTTGGGCAACTGTGCATTGAGCAAATCAAGATATCGGTTGGTGAAATCAGCCGCCATATCAGAGATATCCGACTTTAGCTTCAATTATCCTCCAATTCTATTAATTCCGGAAACCGCGCATGAACTGCTGATACCATAGCGTAAAGACAATCACGGAAAAAAGTCTGTCTGCCTGGGACACCAGGGTTCTAGGCCCTATACCGGCAGAAGTGACACTGCGGGCAAGACTGCTGACAAAACCGGGATCAACCATGTTCTGCTGCCGGACCAGGTCGCCGTGGATTACCTCCTGTATTGATTCCGGCAGGCCATCGGGTTCTGAGAGCCAGTCGGCCATGGGAAAGGTAAAGGGCTGCTTTTTGCGAAAAGCGGTTCGGGCATCCAAAAGCCCGTTTTTTACAAATGAATAAGAACAAATTAATTTTTCCCGGTCAAGGCCGAGATTCACTTTCATGGAAACCGGCAGACGGGCGGCAAACTCAGCCAGTCTATAGTCCAGAAACGGAGTGCGGGTTTCAAGCCCGTGGCGCATGGAAAGCTTGTCGAGCCGCAGAATAACGTAATCCGGAAGCCTGCACCTGGTTTCAAATCCTATAGCCGCGTTGACCGGATGTTCATACCCCGTCAAATCCGGTCCTGCCTCCGGCGGGAATGCAAAGCCGTCGGGTGAAAACCCCAAAAGCTGCTCAAGCTCGGAAGCTTCAAACAACTCTTCTGCCTGGATGTATCGCCTGGCAGGATCCATATTCCGCTTTGACAGATAAGACCTCAACTCAGGATATTTTTGATCCAGCAAATCCTGCTGCCGGGGTGAAAGGCTGCCGTATTGGTCGGCTGCCATTTCAAGCATGAATTTTCGATATCCGGCAAAAATTTCATCTGCTCCTTCACCGGTTAAAACTGCCTTTACATCCCTGGAAGCGGCCTGACAAACGCAGTCAGTGGGCAAAATGGTGCCAAGAGAGATGGGTTCCTCCACAGAATTGATAATTTCCGGAAGCCGGGCCATGTCCAATTTGGAGCAAAGAGCAGGATTAAGCCGGGTTCCTGAGAATTTCAGGCTGTTTGATTCTTTAAAACGCTTTACATCCGGCAACTCATCATATGCAGGCTCATCAAAGGTGACCGTGTAGAGCCGCATGTCCGGATGCAAATCAACTGCCATGGCTGCCACTGCCGAGGAATCAATACCTCCGCTGATAAAACTGCCCAGTTCCACATCAGAGCGCAGCCGTATGCGAACTGCATCCTCAAAAATCTCAAAAAAACCGGAAGCCGCGCTTTGCAGATCCATGCCTGCATCCTGCTGGTCAGCAAGATAATCCCAGTACCGGTGTGTTAAAAATTCGCCGGTATTAAGATCATATTCAAGATAGGAGCCGGGCATAAGTCTGTAGATGCCCTTAAACAGGGTCTGCTCTCCGGGGACGTAGCGATAGACAAAATAGGAGCCAAGGCGGCCGGCGTTGAGCTCCGGGTCAATTTTTAAGGCATTTAAAAGAGGTTTTATCTCAGAGGCAAAAGCAAAGCCGCAATCGGCGGCCGCATAATACAAAGGCTTGATGCCAAAGCGGTCCCGGAACAAAAACAGCTTTGCCTTGTTTGGATCCAGCACGGCACCGGCATACATTCCGTTTAATGAGTTTAAAAAACCAATCCCCCGGCGGCGGTACATATGCAGGGCCACTTCCACATCACCTTTGGAGACAAAAGGCTCGCCGGCCACTTCTGATCTAAGTTCAAGGTAGTTATATATCTGGCCGTTGCATACAATTGCCGTGTCATCTGCCGGGCAGCGGATTGGCTGCATGCCTGTTTCCAAATCCAGGATGGCCAGGCGGACAAAGCCCAATGCCACATTCCGCCGGCCTGCCGCACATACATAATTGTCATGGCCGTCCGGTCCCCTGTGGCCCTGCATGCAGCCCATTTCAAAAACACTCTGCCTTAAGCGCTCCACGGATTGAGACGCGGATACAATCCCTGCAATGCCGCACATAAACTCCGGCCTTTTAATAAACCTAAATTGAGCGTTTCAGATTTTTAAATGCAATTAAGTTTAAAGGATAACATCAATTTATATTTTAAAAATCAGAAACCCTCCGGGATTTCCAATTTCACCGCATCTACTGCCTCAGATGCAGCCTCGCATAGTTGACTATAGCGAGTCTGCATCTTCCTTGTATCTGCGGCAAACTTAGAAATCGCTCAATTTAGGTATTTCTATTCGGCCGGGGCGCGCTGGATTCTTTCAAGCCCTGTTCACATTAGAAGTTAAATACCGTGTCCAGATCCTGGTCGCTTACCTGGAAGGTGATGTTGTGGGGCGCAAGCGCCTCTTTGAGGAAGTAGTCCGGCAGCCGGTCGTCCTTGGGACCGAAGCCGGCACCCTCGTTGAAATCACGCTCCAGTTTCAAAACCGTTTTGCCCAAATTCGTGACATCATCTGCAGTGAAGTTTAGTCCGTGAAATGAGTTGATCATGTCGAGCAGCGCCTGGAATGTTTCCTGCTGGTCGAGTATGGCAAATGCGATAAACAGACACATGCCTGTGGAGTCAATGGCTGCGGTGGCAATCTGCAAATCCCGCGACAGATCAATCTGACCTTCGGGCTTGAGGGCATCCACGCTGCCGCCCACCCCCATGATATTGGCGGTGACCGCATATCCGGCCGTGTGATCCGCGCCCATGGTGGAGGTGGCATATGTCACCCCCATGCCCTGCACGGCCCGGGGATCGTATGCGGGCATGGACTGGTTTTTTACCACGGGCACCCTTTCCACGCCGAATACCTTGCCGGTAACACCTGCGCCAGAGCCCAGAATACGGCCCAGGGGGGTGCCTTTGCCCACTTCCCTGACCAGCTCGATGGCTCTTGCGGCGTCGCCGAATTCCGCCAGGCCGGCGTCCATGGCCACGCCGATGGTGGCGCCCATTTCAATGGTATCCAGGCCGAAGTCATCATCAAGCCGGTCTATCATGGCAATGGAATCCAGGTCGTCAATGCCGCAATTGCCGCCGTGAGCCCACACGGTTTCATATTCGGGCTGCTTTGTCAGGTAATGTCCGTCTTTGTCCATATAGGTGCCCGAGCAGCGAATCACGCACCCCCGGTGGCAGCCGTGGGTGGCCTTTCCGCCCCGGGCGGTTTCGGTTTCGGCCTGGGTTTCTCCGCTGATGGACGCAGCCTTGTCAAACCGGCCGATTTTGAAGTTGTAGGTGGGATACCCGCCTGCTTCGTTGACCACGTTGGTCAGCACGTTGGTGCCGTATGCGGGAAGTCCCTGGCCAGTGACCGGGTGCTGTTTTAGCCCGGCCACAAACGCCTTGTTGGCTTCCTTGAATTTGTCAGGATCCTTGGGCGAGCGCATGGACATGCCAGTGTCATCGAGCACAATGGCCTTAACTCCCTTGCTCCCCATAACCGCGCCCACACCGCCGCGGCCGGCATGCCGGGAGGGCCGCAGTTCCATGTCCGTGCATGCCACGGTGGCGGCTCCCAGTTTCATTTCGCCGGCCTGGCCGATGGAAATGCAGCAGATCTTGTCGCCATATTCTGAGGTGAGTTTTTCCACGGCATCGTAATTGCCCAGCATTTTAAGATTGTCCGCGGGCAGGATCTCAACGCCGTCCTTGTTGATCAATACTTTGTAGAGCTTGTCCTCAGCAGGCCTGCCTTCCAGGATGATGGCTGCATACCCGAGACGTCCCAGGACCTGGGCTGGCTGGCCGCCTGAATTGGCCTCCTTTATGCCCCCTGTAAGCGGGCTTTTGCACCCAACGGAAAGCCGGCCGGACATGGCAGCCGCACTGCCGCTTAGCAGGCCGGGTGCAATCACCAGCTTATTGTCTTCTCCTAAAGGATGGCACGTGGGCGGGACCTCTTTGGCAACAACCGCGGAAGTCATGGCCCGGCCGCCGAATCCGGCGTAATCGCCTATGGGTTCGGTGGTGGCTTTGGGGGCATGATCAGGTCCCATGTGGATTCGCAAGATTTTGTCCATCAGAACACCTCCTTAATAAAGGCTGGTTAACGGCAAGGAATGGCAGAATTGGTATTGTTTTATTTTTATGTCAAAATAAGGAAATGTCAAGAAATTCATCTTATCCGAAAGATATGGTCACTTTTTTACAGGCAGTGTTAAGTTTTGATGGAACCGTAAAAAGTCCAATATCTGCGTTACGCGCAATTCCTCAGAATTTCACGTACAGCTAAGTACGCTGCATTCTTCGAAATCGCGCAAGCCTTGATCTTGAACTTTTTACGGCCCCATCTGAAATCAGACTTTTTACGAGTACATCAAGTTTTAAGTGATTAAGTGTTAAGCAAAATCAAGAAGTTATTTTTTTTCGATGCCCAAGGCCGGGTCCGGTGCTTTGCCGTCCCTGCCGTCTTTGTAGCATTTCCCTGCATACCAGTTGATCTGCCGGCATATGCCTCGAATCAGGCTGACCTCCCTTGCCCGAAGGGGCAGGCGGGAGAAAAACCGCCTGAAACGGTCCATCCAGTGGTCCGGATTGCCGGGCTGAATATAGTTTATTCGCACCAGGGTTTCTGTGAGCTGGGCATACATGGCGTCAAGTTCGTGACGGTTGGCCAGTTTCGGGGAAAACTCACCTGGGGGGGCAAGGGTTGCCTTAAACAATTCGTAGCATATAATGGTTACTGAATGGGCCAGATTTATGGAGGAAAACTCAGCTGTCGGAATGTGGATCAGGCCGTGGCAGAACCGGAGTTCAGAGTTTGTAAGCCCCCGGTCTTCGGGTCCGAAAACAACGGCTGCATGGTTTTGGGCGCAGATGGGCATCAGCTGCTGTGCCATTTTTTCCGGGGATGCGATTACCTGCCGCTGTCCGCCGAGCCGGGCGGTGGTGCCAACCACGTAGCTAAATTCCGAAAGGGCGCCCTTAAGATCGTCATAAACCTCTATGGCATTGGCAACGTCTGCTGCCGCATGGGTGGCCAGGGTCAGTATCCGGGGGGTGTCAAAATTTTCCGGATTGACCACCAGCAGTCGTCCCAGGCCCATGTTGCGCATGGCCCTGGCCGCAGCCCCGATATTTTCCGGGTACCTGGGCCGGTTTAAGACTATGGCGATGTTTTCCAGAAAAGGGGTCTTGTGCATGGAAATCCTTATATTTCCTAAATTGAGCGTTTTAGATTTTTAAAAGCAATTAATTTTGATGGAATCGTGAAAAGTCGCTTTTAGACGGCTTTGTAAAAAGTTCAAGATCAAGGCTTGCGCGATTTTAAAGAATGCAGCGTACTTAGCCGTACATGAAATTCTGAAAAATCGCGCGTAACGCAGATATTGGACTTTTTACGGTTCCATCAATTACTGGTAGGAGAAAGCCATGTGGGAATATAGTGACAAGGTTAAGGACCATTTTTTAAACCCGCGCAATGTTGGGGAAATCGAGGATGCCGACGGTGTCGGCGAGGTCGGCTCCATGGCATGCGGTGATGCCCTGAAACTGTCATTTAAGCTGGATGCCCAGGGCAGAATAGCAGAGGCCGGGTTCCAGACCTTTGGCTGCGCAAGCGCCATAGCCTCTTCATCAGCCCTGACTGAGATGTTAAAGGGCAAGAGCATCGAGGAGGCCGAACAGATCACAAACGAGGATATCGCCCAATACCTTGGCGGTCTGCCCAGACAGAAGATGCACTGCTCGGTGCTGGGTCGCGACGCCCTTAAAAAAGCCATTTTAAATTACAGGGGGGAAAAAGAGGCCGAACCCGAGGGCAACATCGTTTGCGAATGCTTCGGGGTCACCGACAGGCAGATCGAGTCTGCGGTGCGGGAAAACAACCTTAAGACAGTTGAGGACGTCACCAGCTACATAAAGGCCGGAGGCGGATGCAGCAACTGCCACGGGGACATCGAAAAGATCATCAATCAGGTTTACAGCAAGGCATCCGATACCCCGCCGAAACCCAGGAAGCTCACCAATATAGAAAAAATCAAAAGAATCGAAGAGACCCTGGAGCGGGAAATAAAGCCGGCGCTGAGAAAAGACGGGGGCAATATCGAACTTGTTGATGTGGACGGAAACACGGTCTATGTGAAGCTGATAGGCACGTGCGCAACCTGCACTGCCTCGGAGCTGACGCTGAAAAATTATGTGGAACAGAAACTGCGCGAATTCGTGACCCCGGAACTGGTGGTCGAGGAGGTCAGGCAATGAGCAACGTGATATACATGGACAACAACGCCACCACCCGCGTGGCCCCGGAAGTGGCAGAGGAGATGCTGCCGTTTTTTACCGAACAATACGGCAATCCTTCCTCCATGCACACTTTCGGCGGTATGGTGGGCAGAAAAATCGCGGAAGCCAGGGAAAAACTCGCAGCCCTGATAAACGCCGGCCCGGAGGAAATTATTTTTACTTCCTGCGGGACGGAAAGCGACAGCACAGCCATCTGGGCGGCAATCAAGGCAAATCCGGGCAAAAGACACATTGTGACCACCCGGGTGGAGCACCCGGCTGTAAAAAATTTGTGCGAGCACCTTGAAAAAAACGGCTACAAGGTCACATGGGTGCCTGTTGACCGGGAGGGAAGGATTGATATAGATTTTCTGTACGACAGCCTGACAGACGACACGGCCATTGTCAGTGTGATGTGGGCCAACAACGAAACCGGCATGATTTTCCCTGTGGAGCAGTTGGCAAGGGCCGCGGCTGAAAGGGGTATCGCTTTTCACACGGATGCGGTCCAGATGATAGGCAAAATGCCGGTTGATGTCAAGGCGTTTCCGGTAAACATGCTTTCCCTTGCAGGCCACAAGTTTCACGCCCCAAAGGGGGTGGGGGCCCTTTATGTGAAAAAGGGAACCAAATTCTCCCCGTTTCTCATCGGAGGTCATCAGGAAGGCGGACGCCGCGGAGGTACGGAAAATACGGCCTCTATCATCGGCCTTGGCAAAGCCGCAGAACTTGCGGCAAAGCATCTGGAATCAGGAGCCGAGAGGGTCTTAAAGCTGCGGGACCGGCTGGAGTCGGGCCTCATGGAAAAGATCCCCAACAGCCATTTAAACGGGGCCAGGGACATGAGACTGCCCAATACCGTGAGCGTAAGCTTTGAATACGTGGAAGGCGAGGCCATACTTTTAATGCTGGATCAGCTCGGTGTCTGCGCATCATCGGGTTCGGCCTGCACATCCGGCAGCCTGGAGCCGTCCCACGTGCTAAGGGCCATGGGTGTGCC
>JAABTZ010000244.1 GCA_011389605.1 Desulfobacteraceae bacterium | reverse complement strand
TTTTACTGTGGATGAAATCGGAAAGGTGATTCCGGAAAAAGAAAATGATGATATTGTTAATGAAACCAGAACCTTTAATGTTGATGAGCGATATGTCAGTAAAGATATGTGTTAAAAATCATTAAAACGATTTGATCAGACAGAACGCTCATTTGTTTGTGATGATGAATCCGGCATGTTCCAGCAGTCCTCGTCATTATCAGGCATGGCGGCCTTCCTTTGAGAAACCAGAGTGGTGAGCAGTTTTAATCTAAAACTGTTCATGCCATTGTGAGTTAAAGCCCCTGCTTTTTTCCTGCCCATGACCACATTCTTTCTTTAATCGACGTTCCCCAGAACTCAGAATTTTGACACGGACTTTTAGGGCACCTTCCTTTCGTATTTATAGAACCCCCTCTTTTTCCGGCATTGTTTCCCCCTTCAAATCCAGCCGACTGGCCAATCCCGTTTGCGAAAACCGTCCTTACCTCTGAATTATCAGACCCCCCTGGGCATAGAAACTGAACCGCATAGAGATAGCCAGCCAGGCGTTTATATACTGACATAACGCCTGTTTTTGGCCTTTTTTCCAGGGCTCTGGCATCGGAGCAGCGCTGAGATTTTCCTGCACCGATGCCAGATTAAAGTTCCATTAAATGAACCAGTAAGTCTGATCAATATAGACGTTAATTGGTATCTCCCCCCCCTTCCTGGTCTTCTGGAAAGTTTAATTCTGAAACGATCTGACCCAGAAGTTCTTCTTCGATCTGATCCGTGATTTCATCATGTGCCTTCTCTGGGAAGATATCGTTTATTGATGGATTGTCTAACACCACCGCCTGAATTTCATACATAGGAGTAGACGTTTCTATAGACGGCCGGCCGGTTTTATAGCCCGGATCCGGAGTGTCAGTGTAACTTAAAATTTTGATGGTATTTTGACAGGTAAACTGATCCATGTACCATCCATCGTCATTTTTGTTTCTTTTGATGTAACCGTCGGCCTTGTATTCAAAAAAAGCGGTAAAGCGCTTTTTATGTCCCAGGGCCTCGATGGTTATCTCAAACGGCACAAAATAGGCATCTTGGCCATACGTCGGGTCGTCTTTGTCGCCTTGTAAAAACCCATCAGGATCTGTTCTGTCTGTAGTACCGTCTTTGCCTGGTTTGTTTTTCAGGCCACGAAACAGGCCAAATGGATCTGAATGGTCAACCTGGTCGATACTCAGGCCGCACAGGTTCATAAGCTCCATCAGCTTTTTTCTGCCGGCACGATCAAGGGCTTTTTCCGATTCAATGTGGTTTGGTAACTCCGGGTGCCCTGAGAGTAGTGCCCTGAGCTGTTCAAGAGTAGGTTCTTGATACTTTTCGTTCATGATTTTTTCTCCATTTTATGTTTTTGTTTTATTGCCGGAACAGACCGGAAACAATATTCAAAACAAAACAAAAAATGGATCGGGCTTGTGATCTGGCAGGCCTTGTGTCGGTGCTACTTTATGGAGGTCACATGCTGTGATGGCATGTTTTGAGAAGATGGTTTCGATGCGAACACTTTATCGGATAATTATGGTCAATCAGGAAAAATTAGTAACGTAACGACCCTGCTTGATTGACGACTAACCATGACACCAAGATGTACAACTAAGACAACATCGGCAAGGAGGTGATATGGCACTTGTATGGCTGTTACGTCGCCTGACAAGTCAATGTGTCTTTCGAAAGTAAAATTCTGTGGTGTCATCTGTCATGCCAGTTCTCCATTTCAAGATGATCATCTTTACCTTCTTGATTTATTAGGATATTGTTGATAATAACTTGTGATCCAATTTTACATCCAAGTAGACAAAGGGGAAAAAATGAAAGTCGATATTTCAGTCGAATTCGACAAGGAAGCGGCTGGTGTTTTCATGGCTGCCCTTCGGGAGATCTCTGAAGGGATTAAAAATTTGCAAAGAATCTTTGATAAATCTGATTGGTCTGTAACGACTGAAAAAGTCCCTGAGCCAGAACCCGAACAACCCAAGCCGGCCACTCAGAGAAAACCAAGAGCCAAAAAAACGTTAAGAAGCACGCTATTGAAGGTTATCAAAAAAAACAAGGATGGCATATCAAGAAAAGCGTTGCAAGAAGAAACCGGCTTCACAGCAAAGCAAATCTCAAACATCGTTTATCAGTTGAAAAAAAATCAGAAGATTGAGATGACTGGAGATGGTCTGTTGAAAGCCTTTTAGAATACGTCTCACTTCATTGATGGCGGCCACCAATAACCGGATGGGTGGAAAGCTGGAGGGGATGCCCCATGACCGGAACGAATAATGACCAGGTTGGTGTCTTTGACAAACAACTGACAATCCGAGAGAAGATCATCCGCTGCTTAGAAGCTGAGCCTATGACCGCAAGAGATCTGTCAAAGGCCCTGCGGATCAGCGAGAAAGATGCTTACTCTCACCTGCCGTCAATTCAAAAAAGCATCGCGCACCAGGGGAAACAGATCAAAACAACGCCATGTTACTGTCTGGGCTGTGGCTTTGAATTCAAGGACCGGAAAAGTTTCAAGAAGCCCGGCAAGTGCCCGGAGTGCCGGCAGTCAAGAATCGAGCCGGCAGTGTTTGAGATCATTAAAAATTGATATAAATGAAGAGGCCTTGGCATATGACAAAGGACACCATGGTCCCGATAAAGTTGAAAATATTCGGATCGGCTTGATTAAACCGATGAAGATGCTGGTTAAATGTGTCTGTCAGGGTCATCTTGGAATCAATGGGGAGGTCAGATGACCTGGCTGAGGGGTTGTGGATTGTAATGGGTATCTGTAACTTTTCCGGGCCTCGATAACTCATGCAACGGATAATGATGTGCAACTCAACCCACCCAACGCTAAATATCCCAGTCCAAAATTTTTTCAAATCAGATCGGGTAACCAATAATAGACATACTTAACAGGTAATGATGCCAAGATTGGATCAACTTTTAATATTCTTTACCGGGTAATAAAAAAGGCAGGGCCATTGCTATATAATATTAATCCCTTTAATGCTTCGCTTTTTCATTTTAAGGCTCCTCTTGTTTTGCAGCTGTTTTATTACAGACTGCTCAAAAATTATACCACTGGAAAACCAGATGGTTCTTCACACAGTTAACCGCATCAAGAATATCTTTGGTTGTTGCTTTTGTTTTTACGCTGCCCGAAATGTCAATATAGTTTCTCAAATGTTATCAAGGTCTTGATCTTTTTCTTGCCACAACTTCCTCCAATCTGATATAGGAAAAAATGTTAACCTGTATCAGGTTGGAGATAATTTTTCAAATTGTGGAGGATTTCTATGGTTTGGTTAACAAAAAGCAAGTTCTTATCTGTTCTGTTATCTGTCACCTGGTTGTTCCGATTTGTAGAAAGGGCAACACCACTATGAAAAGGATCCTGCTGGATGTACTGATCTGCCCCAACTGTCTGCCGGAGGAGAACTGCCTGCGGGAAGAAGCAACCGCAATCGAGGGTGCCGATATCCTGGAAGGCCGACTGCATTGCGAAAGATGCGCCACGGATTATCCGATAACGGGCGGCTTGGCCCGCATCCTGCCCCGGACGTTTCCGGAGACATCGGCTTCCAAAAACAAATACGAGACCGATCCGGTGGTATCTTCCTACCTGTGGAGCCATTTCGGCGATCTCATGGCAGAGGCCCACGCGTCGGACGCTTACCGCCGGTGGGCCGAACTAATCACAGGCAGGGGCGGACTGGCTGTGGACATCGGCTCTGCGGTGGGCCGGTTGACCTTCGAGATGGGCGTCAACTGCGATTTTGCCGTGGGGCTCGATACTTCAGAGGCGTTCATCCGAACAGCACGGGATCTCATGATCCGCCGCAGGATAACGGTTGCCCTGAAGGAGGAAGGCCGTATCACCCGGGATGCGGTTCTGGAACTGCCCGACCGGTATGACAGCGACAAGGTGGAGTTCATCTTGGCCGACGCCTTGGCGCTCCCCTTCCGGGCCTCTGCGGTCCGCACGTCGGCCTCCCTCAATCTCGTCGACAAGGTGCCGTCGCCCTATGGCCACCTGACGGAGATCGACCGCGTCTCCCGGACATCCGGGGCCCAGTTTATTCTCTCAGACCCATTCTCCTGGTCGGAAGAAGCAGCAGCCGAGGCCGAATGGCTGGGGGGAAAGACCAACGGCCCACAAGCGGGAAGGGGGCTGGATAACATCATGGCCCTTTTTTCGGACCCCTCGGGCGGATTTTCCCCTCCCTGGCGGGTCGTATCCCGGGGCGAGATCTGGTGGAAGATCCGTACCCACGCCAACCATTTCGAGCTTATCCGCAGCTGTTATTGCAAGACGGAGCGGTAGCCGGAAAGGAAAATATCATGAGAAAAGAGACCACATGCCGCCTCTGTTCGGCCTGTTGTCCCATTGAAGCCGAGATCGACAACGGTCGGCTCGTCTCCGCGAAGCGCAAATCCTTCAGGCCCGAACCGAAACGGCTGATCTGCCCCAAGCTGAGGGCAGCCCCGGAGATCGTCTACTCCCCGGACCGGCTGAAAACGCCCCTGATCCGGAAAGAGGGGAAGACTGGCGGCTTTCACGAGGCCGGATGGGACGACGTCCTCGACCGGGTAGCCGGAAAGTTTCTCGAATTCAAAAATCGATACGGCGCGCCCTCGGTGGGATGGCTCCGGGGAATGGCGGCGGACTGGGGCACGCCCTGGGACTACGTCAACCGCCTCATGAACGGATTCGGCTCGCCCAATGCCGTGGGCAACGGAGCCGTCTGCCATGTGGCCCGGGAGTTCGCCCACAACTACACCTACGGCGCCATGACAATGCCGGAAGTGAAAACCGCCCGGTGCATCGTGGTCTGGGGCAAAAACGACCGGAACACCAGCCCCGGTGCCGCCGAGGGAATTTACCACGCCAGGGAACAGGGGGCCAGGCTGATCGTGATCGATCCGGTAGAGACCTCCCTGGCCAGGTCCGCCGATCTTTTCCTCCAGATAAAGCCGGGCCATGACGGGCTTCTGGCCATGGCCATGATCCACGAGATCATCGCCAACAACCTATACGACACCGCATTCGTGGATCGCTGGACCATCGGCTTCGAGGCCCTGAAGGAAACCGCTGCGGCGTTTCCCGCCGAAACAGTGGGGCCCCGGATCTGGCTCGATCCCCAGGCGATCCGGACGGCGGCCCGGATATACGCCGAGACCCGGCCCGCATGCATCGTGGACGGCAACGGGCTTGACATGCAGTTGGAAGTCTTTGACACCACCCGGGCCGTGGCCATGCTGAGGGGGCTGACCGGCAGTGTCGACCGGCCCGGCGGCGATTTCATCCCCCAGCCGGTCCCGATGGAGAATTTCCAGCTGAAAGAGCGGCTTCCTGAAGGAGTCGTCCCGGTCACTGCCGATTACCCGCTCTTCGATTCATTTCACCACAACTGGGGCCGCCACGCCCAGTCCTGCGTGGTGGAATCCATCCTGGAGGAAACCCCCTATCCGCTCAAAATGCTGGTG
>JAABTZ010000243.1 GCA_011389605.1 Desulfobacteraceae bacterium | reverse complement strand
ATCCCCATGAAGTCAATAACTGGTCGGCCGCGCTCGGACGCAAAGCAGACCGGTTCCCCTGGATCAATTCCACCAAATCCATGATCGGCCACTGTCTTGGGGCTGCCGGAGCCATTGAAACCGTGGCTGCAATACTTGAAATTTATAAAGGGTTTCTGCATCCGTCCATTAATTGCCAGGATCCTCATCCTGAGATCGAGCCCTTTGCACACCGGATAGTCTCTGAATGTATGGAAGTCCCTGAAATAAAAACCATGGCCAAGGCATGTTTCGGGTTTGGAGATGTCAACTCCTGCCTGATCATTCAAAAATGGGAAAACAAATAAAAAGCGGAGGAAATAAAAATGGATAAAGAACAGATTTTCAACGATGTCGTCAATATTATCAAAGATTATGTAAAAGATAAGACAAAACTGGAAAATGTGGGCATGGAGACTTCGATCCTCGATGACCTCAAGGTAAATTCAGCTCGCCTTGTGGATATTATCATCCAGTTTGAAGACACATTTGACATTGAGATAGAAGACGATGATGCCGACAATATCCGCACCATCGGCGATGCGGTCAATTATATAGCCGGTCGTGTGGATGCGGGCCAGGGCGTTGGATAATTTTTAATGAACGATTGGATCAAACGTTCCCTGGATGTCCAGGAAGGCCTGGGCCGGTTTACAGTCATGCTGACAGCACCCCTGATTGTACTGGCTATCTGGCTGGCCGGATACCGGATTCGTGACCTGGCGGCGATCCGCCGCCAGGTCAAGGGACTGATGCGCCATCACAGCGGACCCTGGCTGATTTGCGCAAACCATCTCACTCTTATAGATTCGTTTATCCTGGCCTATGCCATGTTTCCAATCTCCCGGTATATGTTTGATTTCCACCTGGTGCCATGGAACATGCCCGAATACATGAATTTTAACCGTAACCGGCTTGTGGGAGGATTTTGCTATCTCACCAAGTGCATTCCGGTGGTTCGGGGCGGAGACAGGCAGAGTGTCAGGCAAAGCCTTGAAAAATGTGTGCGCATTCTGCAAAAAGGCCAGAACCTTATGATATTTCCGGAAGGCACTCGTTCGCGTACCGGGCGTGTCAATACCCTGGATTTTACCTATAACGTCGGCCGGTGGGTGTGCCAGATGGAAAATGTCCGGGTTTTGTGCATGTACCTGCGCGGCGACAGCCAGGACACGTACAGCGATTTTCCCGGATTCGGGGAGACATTTACACTTATGGCAGAACCCTGCCGTCCGGTTACCAATTACAAGGGACTGCGGGCTCACCGTGATTGTGCCAGACAGATTATTGAACACCTGGCCGCAATGGAGCGAAAATATTTTGCACACCGTGGGCAATGATGTAGTGGATTTGAAAGCCGGCGGGGCAGCGGGCAAAAGCGGTGACAGCCGTTTTGTATCAAGGGTTCTTACATCCGGTGAGCAGACAGTTCTTGGCCGTGTTGAGAATTCTGATTCCTGTTTTTGGGCCATGTGGGCCGCCAAGGAGGCTGCATATAAAGCCGTATCCAGGGCAAAGCCTGCAATTTCTTCATCCCCGCGCCGTTATGAAGTCTGTTTTGACAATCAGCATCGGAAATCTGTCTGGACAGGCAGTGTTGCCACTCCCATGGGTCGTGTCTATGTGCAGTCGCAGCTGGATGAAAATTACATACACTGTATAGGCCAAACCGGCTGCGGTCCTGCAGGGGGGCAAATCATCTTCCGGGTTTTTGAGACAGTGCCCGGGGCCCCTGAGGGCACGGAGGCTGATCCGGGGCAGCAATCAGCAGCGGTTCGTCGTGCCGCCGCCGCAGCCATTGCCGGTTGTCTGGATCTGCCTGAAGACAATGTGCTTATAGTGCGTGACAGTTCTGCCGGCAGGCCCGGGCCGCCGGTTGTCAGAATTAAAGGGTCTGCAACAGAAATTCAAATCAGCCTCAGCCATCACGGACGTTTCGGCGCCTTTGCCCTTAACATCGACTCCTCTTCATTTTTTGCAAAGCGTTCTCTTGACTATTCCTTTATTTTTGCTTAAACATATAGGTTGACAGCTTCGTAAAAAGTCCAATATCTGCGTTACACGCGATTTCTGACGAATTTCACGTACGGCTAAGTACGTTGCATTCTTTGGCAATCGCGCAAGCCTTGATCCTGAACTTTTTACAAAGCCGTCTAAAAGCGACTTTTTACGAGTGCATCAAGGTTGATTAGCCTGAAGTTTTTACAGAATTTATAAGAGACGCACATCATCATGACACGTCAGGAAATCGAAGTCCGAATATACGACATTTTCCGGGACCAGTTTGAAATCGAAAACCCGGGCCCGGATGAGGATCTGCGGGAAGTCCATGGTTTTGACAGCATTGATGCCATTGAGCTGCTGATCGAGATTGAAAAGCTTCTCCAGGTCCAACTTGACCAGGAAACAAAGAAAGACGCAATGACGCGTATAAGGACCATCAACGGCATATGTGACTACGTTGAGGAGTTTCTGCCTTCAACCCGCGTTGCCGGTGCGGGTAAATAGAGCCGTTTATGGACCGAAGAGTTGTAATTACCGCCGCATCGGCCATTACACCCGTTGGCAACTCAAAGGAAAAGATTGTCGACAGCCTGACCAAAGGTGTTTCAGGGATCAGGCCCCTTCGGGATGATGATCTGTTTGCCGATTATCTTCACTGCCGGGTATACGGCACCATAGAAGACCCTGTGGAATACGGCTTTGACCGCAAATTCCGAAAGACCATGGGCCCTGTTTCGTTTTATGCCTGCAAGGTGGTAAAAGAACTTCTGGCATGGTCAGGTCTTGATCCTGATTTCATATCTTCCGGCCGATTGGGGGTTGCTTTTGGCTCAACCCATGGCAGTCCTTCTGTGCAGCGCCGGATCTACAAGGCTTTTTTCCAGCAAGACGCAAATCTTGCCGGTGCAATAGGAGCCGTGGATTATCTTAAATCCATGGTACATACCACTGCGGTCAATATTACCAAAATGTTTCATATTACGGGCCGGGTTATTTGTTCCTCCACGGCATGCACCACAAGCAGTCAATCCATAGGGTTTGGCTATGAAATGGTGAAATACGGCATGCAGGACGCAATGATCTGCGGAGGGGCAGACGAGTACGACACCACAACCGTTGCAGTCTTTGATAATCTGCTGGCATGCTCCACGAGTTATAATGACCGTCCCCACCTTACTCCCCGGCCTTTTGATTCCGACCGCGACGGCCTGGTGGTGGCAGAAGGTGCTGGTGCCGTGCTTTTAGAGGAATATGAGTCCGCAAAAAAGCGAGGCGCTCGGATTCTGGGCGAAATAATCGGGTTTTCATGCAACAACAACGGCGGGGATCTTATTTTGCCCAATCTTGAGGGCATTACCGGGACTATTGGCCTGGGCTTGCAAAGTGCCGGGATTAGTCCAGGTGAAGTTGATTTTATAAGCGCCCATGCCACGGCAACAAAAATGGGCGATGTGATCGAATCAAGGGCCATAGAAAAGATATATGGCAAATCACCGCTGGTGGCCGGGCTGAAAAGCTATACAGGGCATACCATGGCCTCCTGCGGTGTTATTGAAACCATCTTTACCCTTTATATGATGGAAAAAGGTTTTATCGCCCCGACTCTTCATCTGGAAAACATCGATCCCAGGTGTGCGGGAATCAGTCATGTCACCGAACTTACTGAAGTTCCTGTAAAAATCGCATCCATACAGAATTTCGCCTTTGGTGGAGTCAATACCAGTCTGCTTATAAAGGCATTTAAACCATAGCATGCCTTTCTGTCCCAAATATATCAGGGTTGTGGTCAATGTTGTGGTTACCCTTACGTTATGGGGCTATTTCACTTTGGGTTTTCTCCTGTTTTTTTCCCCTTTATATGCAGCAGCTTTTTTTTTCGCCAAAGAGCGCAGACAGGTTTTTGAGAAGTTAAACCACCTGTTTTTCAGAAGTTTTGTGTGGCTTATGCGCGTTATCACCCCTGGTCTTGAAATCTGCATTGACGAGCCCATAAAAACGTTTGGGGCCTGCGTGGTTATTGCCAACCACAGGTCATATCTCGATGCCGTTCTTCTGACTGCAGCTTTTCCACAGCATACCACAGTTGTAAAAAGCGATTTTTTCCGTACGCCGGTATTCGGCGCAGTTATCAGGGAGGCGGGGTATATCCCTTCGGATGCCTGGCAGGGTGATGGTTCTGTTTTCATGGAGCGAATGGAAAATCTGCCGGAGTTTTTTGCCCGGGGCGGGGTTGCATTTATTTTCCCCGAGGGCACCCGAACCCGGACAGGAGAGCCGGGGGAGTTTAACAAAGGAGCTTTTAAAATAGCACGTCGTTTTCAGGTTCCCATTGAAATCCTGTGGATCGCAAATACGGATCGGTTGTTTTCCCCTGGCCGGTTTTTGTTTCACACCTGCATTGAAAACCGCATAGAGGTGCGCCGGGCAGGCCGCATACCGGCCGATCAGATCGGCGGCCAGTCTGTTAAGGAAACGATTAAACAGGCCCGCGGGATCATGCTGGAATATGCCCGGTACGGCTGATTTTTTTATGGGCAATGGTGTTTGACTTTCTGTCACAATTTTTCCTAAAGCTTGTCCACCGGGGGGAGTGCGGAGGTGCGGTTTGCGAGTCGCATTGAGCGCGCAAGCGCTCAGCAGGGAGCAAATTGCCCCTCCGTGCTGCCCCCGTGCGCAAAGCGTATAAGATGTCTTTTTTTGCAGGAAGCCTCTATTGCCTTAAAGAATGTTTGTTAACCGGTAGCTGCCAAACTGGTCTGTTTGGAATCCCTGTACAATTATGGTATTGTAACAAGCTGTGAAAGACTTGTGCAGAGACTCAATGGGGTTTGTTATAAGGTGAAAATGACTCAAAATAAACAATCATGCGATGTGCTTCAAAATCGTCTGGACCGGCTGAAATGTCAAAAAAAGGCCCTGGAAACCATTATCGAGACGATTGAAGACGGATTTATAGAAACCGATCTGCGGGGCAACATAACCAGGTTTAACCGGGCGTTTTGCAATATCAGCGGATATCTTCCCGAAGAATCAGACGGACTGTCCTACCGGCAATACATGGACGAAAAGACTGCTTTAAATGTCTACCGCACCTTCAACAAGGTATATAAAACCGGCGTGCCCAACAAGGCCTTTGACTACGAGATTATTCGCAAGGACGGACTGCGCCGCAATCTTGAGATTTCCATAACACCCATTAAATCAGAAAAAGGCAGAGTAGACGGGTTTCGGTGCGTTATGCGCGATGTCACCAAGCGCAAAAAAGCCGAAAACGAACTAATCAGTCAGCGCCGGCGCCTGGAGGCCATATTCAGGAGTGTCGACGACGCTATTATAACCGTTGACACAGAATTAAAAATCATTGAGGCAAATGACGCAGCTGGAAAAATCTGCGGTATTAATACGGTAAAATGCCCCGGTGTTTTTGCCGGCGTGCAGGACTCCCGGTGCAGCAGCGCCTGCCTGGATATCATCAAGGAAACCCTTGCCAGGCGAG
>JAABTZ010000242.1 GCA_011389605.1 Desulfobacteraceae bacterium | reverse complement strand
TCCCTGATTCCCCTGGGTTTTTCCCTGGTATGTACCCTGGGGGTGCTTCATCTGGCAGAGCAGCCCTTAAACATCCCGGGTCTGATGCTTTCCGTGGTGGTTCTGGGAATGGGGCTGGATTATTCTCTTTACTTTGTCCGGGCCGCTCAGCGCTACGGAACAGGCGGGCATCCGTTTTTAGCCCATATCCGCATGGCAGTGTTTCTGGCAGCGGTCTCCACCCTGATAGGCTTTTTTGCCCTGGCCGCAGGAGAGCATCACCTGATGAAAAGCCTGGGCCGCATCATGGTCCCGGCAGTCGGGTTTGTGCTGATCGGCACCTTTTGCCTGCTTCCGGCCATTCTCGACAAAGTGTTTAAACCCGCAGACATGCCCCTGACCCCTGTTTCACCGGGCTCCGCCGCGCACAAAAAACGAATCAAACGCCTTTATCGTCACCTGGAGGCCTATCCCCGGTTTTTTGCCGCCATAAAACTGCGTACAGATCCCATGTTTTCCGAACTGCCTGCAATTATCGGAAAACCCGGTGTGGTTTTTGACATCGGGTGCGGCTACGGTGTAACAGCGGCATGGCTGATGGCCATGGACCCGCAAATCCGGATCTGCGGAATGGACCCGGATGCGGGCCGGGTGAGATTTGCTGCGCGCATCACAGGACAAAAGCATTGCATCTGCCGGGCTGCAGCCCCGGATCTGCCTGATTTGCAGGAACCCGCGGACACAGTTGTAATGCTCGACATGATCCATTATATTTCAGATGCCCAACTGGCACAAACCCTTGCAGGTGTTTATATTCGCATGCAGCCGGCAGGCCGGCTGATCATCCGGGCGGCAGTGCCCGGGCCATCGGGCATGTCTTTTCTGAGGCGGGTTGAAATAGCCCGCATAAAAATAAAAAAAATGCCAAGATATGACCGGAGCCGCGAGCAAATCCTGCAGCTGATCACTAAAGAAGGCTTTGAAATGATCCAAACAGACACCTCAGGCTCGGGCAGGGAAGAAAAATGGTTTGTGGCGGAAAAACCGCAATCCTTTCAGGAAGATAAATGATCAATCTTTTTTACCAAATCCTTGTATTCTGCTCCCGCAGATGGGGCTTGTGGTTTTTTTATGCCGCAGTCCACACTGTTGCCACGGGCTATTTTTTATTTTTCCCGTCACGGGTGGCTGTAAGTGTTCGTTTTTACAGAACCCTTTTTCCAAACCGGCCCGGAGGCTATCATATCTGGTGTGCCTGGAAGCAGTTTCACGGTTTTACCGGATTATACATCGACCGGTATTTGCTGGAGCATTCAAAAACCATAAGATACACAGCCCGGGGCATAGAGCACCTGGAGGCCTGCGTTAAACAGCATAAAGGCGCTGTTTTGCTGATGTCTCATGTGGGCAGCTGGGAAGTGGCGGCCCGGCTGCTGCGGCAGCAGGGCGTGCCCCTGCTGCTGATCATGGGAGAAAAGGAAAAAGAGCAAATCGAAGCTGTCCAGAAACAAAGCCTGAGGCAAAACGGGGTGCAGGTCATATCCGGGAGCCCCGGCCGGCAATCCCCCATGGAAATCATCGAGGCAATGGGATATCTTCGAAAAGGATGGGTTTTGTCCATGGCTGGCGACCGGTTCAGGGACCATGGACAGGCGGCTGTGGAAACAACTTTTCTGGGCCGGCCGGTGCGGCTGCCAAAGGCCCCCTTTGCCCTGGCCTCGATTGCCGGGGTGCCGGTTTTCGTGTTTTTTGCATTTCGAACCGGGCCCGGTCGCTACAGGTTCGTAATCCATCCCCCCATTGCTGCCGGCATGGAAAAAGGTGTTTCCCGAAACCGGCAGATTGAAAAAACAGCCAGGCAATACACACGGCTGCTGGAAAAGGCGGTGTTTTCATATCCGCATCAGTGGTACCATTTTACACCCTTTATAAAATAATGGTAACGATAAGGGCATATTTTCTTGACGGGCATCTATATTACAGGAGCAGGAATGATAACAGCCCTGGGCAACACCAGGGAAAAGACCATGGAGGGTTTAAGGAAAAACCGGGTATGCCTCCGGCCCCTGAACCTGTTTTTCCATCCAGATCCGCCCCTGGTGGGGCAGACTGATTTTAAAGCCTGCGGCTCCGGCATTCCGGAAACCCACGGTTTTGCCGCTGGCGCGGCGGCCGAAGCCATGGCAGAAAATGGAAAAAAAATTCCCGATGCCGTGGTAATGGGCATTACCACAGGGGGAATGCAGGAAACCGAACTGCACCTTAAAAACAATGTCACTGACCCGAATGCCTTTGTCTTGCACGGCCTGGACACAGTGACCCGGCATGTGGCAAAGACCTGCGGGTGCAAAGGCCCGGTTTTTACAGTGTCGACTGCCTGCTCATCGGGTGCTGCCGCCATTGCCCTTGCCGCAAAACTGATTAAACGAGGCCTTGCCAAACGAGTGCTTGCAGGAGGTGCGGACGCACTGTGCCGGCTAACCTGTCACGGGTTTGCGGCCCTGCAGCTGATAGATACAAACGGTGCCAGGCCCTTTGACGCCGAGCGCAGGGGCATGCACCTTTCAGAAGGCGCGGCCGTTTTGCTGCTGGAAGGCGGAAAAACACCCCCTCCTGGCGCCATGGCCCAAATTCTTGGAGCCGGTCTTTCCTGTGACGCCTATCATGCCACCTCCCCGGATCCTGCAGGGGCGGGTGCGGCCATGGCCATAAGATCCGCATTGGCAGATGCCCGGCTTTACCCCGGGGACATAGATTACATAAACCTTCACGGCACGGGTACCATAGCCAATGACGCAGCCGAGGCCATGGCCGTAAACCAGGTGTTCGGCCCTGTCCCGCCCCTGATGTCATCTGTAAAAGGGGCAACAGGCCACAGCCTTGCAGCAGCCGGGGCCATTGAGGCCGTAATCTGTGCCATGGCCGTGGCTGAAGGATTTGTTCCCGGAACTTACGGCATGAATAATCCGGATCCGAAGCTTGGCATAAAACCGGAAAAAAAACCCATGGAAAGGCCCCTGCGCACGGTGCTTTCCAATTCCTTTGGTTTTGGCGGAAACAACGCCGCCATACTGATTGGCGACATTGAATCCAAGGCCGGGCAATCGCAATCAGATCACAAGCCATCCCCCATGGGCGTGCTGGCCGGAGTGTGCCTGACAGGGGCAGGACACACGGAAGCATCCCTTGAGGCATTCTTCAAAAACCAATCCTGCGCCGGGCTGCTGCCCGCAGATATTTTATCGGAAAACCTATGTGCAAAATCAGTGCGAAGGCTAAAAAGGCTTTCCCGCATGGTGGCTGCCTTAAGCCGGGAAGCTGTTTTAAGTGCAGGTATCACGGATTCCGTATCTGATATATTTTTTGGCACCGGCTGGGGCTCGCTTACGGAAACCAATGATTTTCTGACCCGGCTGTATGCCAACCAGGAAAAGCTCTCAAGCCCGATGGACTTTGCCGGGTCAGTACACAATGCCCCTGCCGGCCAGGCCGCCCTTATGCTTGGGGCCAAAGGCGCCAACATGACCCTGACAGGGGAAAATGATTCCTTTGAACAAGCACTTGCTGCAGCCTGGCTAATGGGGCCTGAAAACCAGGACCCTTTTCTGGTGCTGGGTGCAGATGAAGGCCACAGCCGGCTGTCGGTTCTTTTTGACCCGTCAGCGGCCATGTCAGGCTCTCTTGCCGACGGAGGGGGCGGCTTTTTGCTCACCCGGGCAAGCACAGAGATTTTGGTTCAACCCGCATTTGCCCCCCAAACAAATGATTTGAAAACAGGTGCCGAATCTCTTGTTGAAACACTTGGCGGCCCGGAGGCCATATCCCAACACTTCGGCGTTATATTTGCAGGCATTCCCGCAGCCCATGCAGATTCCGGCCTGCAGCTGATCGAGCAGTTTCTTGCCATTATCGGAACCAAACTGCCGGTTGTTTACTACCGGAAGTATACGGGCCAGTTTGCATCCGCATCGGCTGCGGCCGCAGGGCTTGGATTTGGATGCATGCAAAAAGGATTTATTCCGGCCGGCACTGCAGGGACCGGGCAGGTGGATCTGGGCCGGAAAGGAATCCTTATTCTCAATTCAGGCAAACCCCTTACAGCAGTGGAGATGTTTCGCCGATGAAGGTTCTTTTGATTTCCCCCAACACCGAAACCCGGCCATATCCGGTCTACCCTTTGGGGTTAGACTATGTGGCCGGGGCCATTGAAAACCGCCACCGGGTCTGGATAGCAGATGTAAACCAGCCCGGAGGCACTGCCGGCATTCTGGAAAAAATTAAAAGCATCGGCCCTGATATTATCGGTCTTTCCATACGAAATATTGATAATACGGATATCACGGACCCGCAATCATACCTGAAATGTTTCCGTGATCTGATATCCCGCATCCGAACCATCACCCGAGCGCCGGTTATACTTGGAGGCAGCGGATTTAGCATGTTTCCGGAAGAAACTATCCGATATCTGAATGCAGATTACGGCCTTGCCGGAGAAGGCCAGCGCCTGGCCGTGTTTTTGGATGTGCTGGAAAAAAAAGGCCCTGTTGAAAACATTGCAGGCCTGATCACGCCATCTCTTCCTCAATGCCCTGAAAAACGCTGCCAATTCATGCCTGAGGACTTTTCCCGTTCTTTTGTCCCGGACAGGCCCCACGTGGATTTCTACCTGCGCCGGGGAGGAATGCTTAATCTTCAGACCAAACGCGGCTGCTGCTTTAAATGCATTTACTGCACCTATCCCAGGATAGAAGGAACCCGCCTGAGGCTGTTTGACCCGGATGACGTGGCCAGGGAGGCAAAAGGACTCCAGGAGGCCGGAGCCGCGTTTTTGTTTATAACAGATTCAGCATTCAACGCTGATGTCAAACACAGCATGGCCGTTGCCAGGGCATTTAAGAATGCCGGGCTATCCATTCCCTGGGGTGCCTATATTGCACCTGCCCGGCTTCCTGAATCCTATTTTGAAGTTCTTGCCAAAGCCGGCATGAGCCATGTGGAGTTTGGCACAGACGCTTTTTGCGACACAATTCTTTCACAATATCAAAAGCCTTTCAACTGCGCCGACATTTTCAAGGCTCACCGGATGGCATTGGATGCAGGCATTCATGCAGCCCATTTTTTTCTGCTCGGCGCACCCGGAGAATCTGCACAAACCCTTGAGGCGACATTAAATAATGCAGCAGCTCTTGAAAAATCAGCCTGCTTTTTCTTTACCGGCATCCGCATCTATCCGGGCACGAAAATCCGCAGCATGGCCATAGACGCAGGCCAGGTTTCAAAGGATCAGGATCTGCTGCAGCCTGTTTTCTACAAGCCCGGCCGCATAAGCACAAGCGATATACAAGCCATGGTAATTGAAAAATCAGGCAATCGGATCAACTGGATTATCGGTGGAGGGGGCGACCAAAGCGCGCAAATCATCGATCGTCTCCATGCCAGGGGGCATTCGGGACCCCTCTGGGAACACCTGGTAAGATGAAAAACCATGGCCGTATACCAAGGGTTTATTTTGCCGCAGCAGTTACTTTTGCCGGGGCTTTTGCAGCCATGTGGATTCATGCATATCTGACTGCAGCAGTGCT
>JAABTZ010000241.1 GCA_011389605.1 Desulfobacteraceae bacterium | reverse complement strand
AATGTGTCCGGCACCGGGACCCGGAAGAGTTGGCCGTGATATCGAAAATGATTGAAAAACAGGTCAATTCTCCCCTGACCTCAGGCATGGGGCGGCTTTTTGACTCCGTGGCCGCAATTGCCGGCATCCATTCCGGGCCCGTGGAATTCGAAGGTCAGGCCGCCATGAAGCTGGAAGCAGCAGCCGGTCCAAATCCCGGCCTGCTGGGCCAAAAGGCGTGCTATCCTTATGCCCTGCCGGAAGACACACGCGGCGCCATTGAACTCCGGCCCCTGATCCGGGCGGTTGTTGATGACGTGCAGGCTGCCAGATCGGCAGCAGAAATCAGCCGCAGGTTTCATTCCACCCTGGTTTATTTGTTTTCGCAAATCTGCGATCAGATCCGGGCCAGTCAGGGAATCAGCCGGGTGGTGCTCACCGGCGGGGTGTTTCAAAACGCCTACCTGCTTAGAATCATGGCGGCAAAACTTGAATCCATGGGTTTTTCGGTTTATACTCACAGCCTTGTGCCGGCAAACGACGGGGGCATCAGCCTGGGCCAGGCTGTTTGCGCCGCGGCAAAAATGCGATAGGTCGCCATGGAACACACGGAACAGTACAGGGACGGCAAGCTCTGCGCCATTCTTGCCGGACAGATTACATCAATGTGCACAGAAGACATGCGGATCATGGAGGTCTGCGGCACCCACACGGTGTCTGCATTCCGCCACGGCATCCGCAACCTGCTTCCCCGGTCCCTGTCTTTGATTTCCGGGCCGGGATGCCCGGTCTGTGTCACAGATCAGTCAGAGCTCGACGCCTTTATCCAACTGGCCAATATGCCGGATACGATTCTGGCCACCTTCGGCGATCTCATGCGCGTGCCGGCCACCGGCTCCTCTCTTGAGAAAGAAAAAGCCCGGGGAAAAGACATCCGGATGGTGTATTCCACCATGGACGCCCTGGCGCTGGCCCGGGCCAACCCGGACCGGCAGGTGGTGTTTGCCGGTGTGGGATTTGAGACCACCTCGCCCACCATTGCCGCCTCGATTCTGGCCGCCCATGCGGAAAACCTAAGCAATTACAGCGTGTACTGCGCCCACAAACTGTTACCCCCGGCACTTGAAGCCCTGATGGGGCTTTCCGGTGTGGAAATCCACGGGTTTCTGCTCCCCGGCCATGTTTCGGTGATCATCGGCGGGCAGGCTTATGCGTCATTTTTTGAAAAACACCAAATTCCATGCGTCATTGCCGGGTTTGAGCCCGCAGATATGCTCATGGGCATCCGGGAGCTGGCAGAAATGATTTCTGCAAACACCCCGGGTCTGGAAAACGTCTATGGCCGGGCCGTGTCCCGGCAGGGAAATCTCCGGGCACAGCAGGTCGCAGACCGGGTGTTTGAAACCACGGACGCGCGCTGGCGGGGCCTTGGCCGGATTGCCGAAAGCGGGTTGGCCATCCGGGAAGAATTTGCCGCCTTTGATGCGGCCCGGCGGTTTTCCATAGATCCCCGCCTGGCCGCAGCTCCGGCCGGGTGCGCCTGCGGCGAAGTGCTCACCGGAAGATGCCTGCCCCCTGACTGCCGGCTTTACGCCACCGCCTGCACCCCGGCAGACCCGGTGGGGCCCTGCATGGTTTCAAGCGAGGGGACATGTGCGGCACACTGGAAATACAACCGATGAGTGCGCAGACTTTCAAGGAAACCCAAGGTCGGGATCGGTTTTTGAAGCGACATTGAGCGCTTGCGGTCAGGAGCAAAAAAACTGATCCCGACCGAAGGGTTTCCTTCCTGCAAAAACATCGGGTTATGTGAGAAGCTTTTTAGGATATGAAACACGACACAATAGTGCTGGACCACGGCAGCGGCGGGCTGCTTTCCCATGAACTCACGGAAAAGATCATGCTGCCGGCATTTGACAATGACATGCTTTCCCGGCTCGACGACAGTGCGGTAATCGAGTCCCAAAAAGGGCGCATGGCCTTTTCCACGGACTCCTTTGTGGTGGATCCCCTGTTTTTCCCCGGGGGCAACATCGGGGATCTGGCGGTCAACGGCACGGTCAACGATATTGCCATGAGCGGGGCAGTGCCCTTGTATTTAAGCGCCGCGATGATCATCGAGGAAGGCTTTGCCATCCGGGATCTGGAAACCATTGTTGCCTCCATGGCCGCTGCCGCCCGATGCGCCGGGGTTAAAATAGTTGCCGGCGACACCAAGGTGGTGCCCCGGGGGGCGGCGGACAAAATCTTTATCAACACCTCCGGGGTGGGCTGGATTGCCCAAGGCGTGGAAATCTCTGCTGCCCTGGCCCGGGCCGGCGACTGCGTGATTTTAAGCGGTACCATGGCCGATCACGGCATGACAATTTTAAACCAGCGGGAGGGGCTGGCCTTTGATGCAGACGTGAAAACCGATTCCGCCGCTTTAAACAAGATGGTCGCACGAATGCTTGCCGCAGCTCCTGCGGGCGGCTTGCGTGTGCTTCGGGACCCCACCCGGGGCGGGGTGGCAACCGCATTAAACGAAATCGCCCTTGCATCCAATGTGGGCATCTGTATCAATGAATCCGCCCTTTTGGTGAGAAAACCGGTTGCCGGCCTGTGCGAGCTTTTAGGAATTGATCCTTTGTATGCGGCAAACGAGGGAAAGCTCATCGCCATTGTTGACAAAGACTCTGCCGATACCGTGCTTGCCGCCATCAAGCAGGACCCTCTGGGCGGGGATGCCTGCATTATCGGCGAGGCAATATCAGATCACCCGGGCCGGGTGGTAATGGAAACCGCCATAGGCGGCCGGCGCATCGTGGACATGCTCACCGGCGGCCAGCTTCCCCGCATCTGCTGACTTTTTAAATCCACACCTGTACAATAACAATACGCCCCTTTTAGCGTACTTAGCCGTACGTGAAATTCTTCAGAAACTGCGCATAACGCAGATATTGGACTTCTTACGGTGCCATCAGACTTGACTTTCTGACATCTTGTCCCAATATTCTGCTGTAGAGGGCCATATTTGATGGTCTCGTAAAAAGTCGATTTCGGACGACAAAGTAAAAAGTTCAAGATCAAGGCGCACAAAATCCCGAGGAATGCAGCGTACTTAGCCGTACGTGAAATTCCGAGGGATGAAGCGCAAGGCAGATATTGGACTTTTTACGAAGCCGTCATATTTGAGAGGCAGGAGGATTCTATGATACCCAATAGCAGGCAAAACCGGCTGGACGCCGGGTGGCGATTCGACAACACCTATGCCCGGCTGCCGGAGGCTTTCTACGCCCGGATCGACCCGGTGCCGGTGCACGCGCCGGAGCTCGTGGTCTTTAACGCTGCTCTGGCACGGACTCTCGGACTGAATCCCAATGTGCTGAAGGGCGAGGAAGGCGCCTCCGTGTTTTCTGGAAACACGATCCCCCAAGGGGCCGAGCCTCTTGCCCAGGCTTATGCGGGGCATCAATTCGGATCTTTCACCGTGCTGGGCGACGGCAGGGCGATATTGCTGGGTGAACAGTTGACACCAGAAGGGGAGCGCTTCGACATCCAGCTCAAAGGCTCCGGCAGAACCCCGTTTTCAAGGCGGGGGGACGGCCGGGCGGCCCTGGGCCCCATGCTTCGGGAATATCTCATCAGCGAGGCCCTTTATGCCCTCGGGATACCCACGACCAGAAGCCTTGCGGTAGTCACCACTGGTGAGCCGGTGTACCGGGAAACCGCCCTTCAGGGGGCCATTCTCACCCGAACAGCATCCAGCCATCTGCGCGTGGGAACTTTCGAGTATGCGGCGGCAAGGAGCAACCCCGCCGAACTCCGCACACTGGCCGATTACGCTATCCATCGCCACTTTCCCCACTTGGCTGCGGACGCAAACCCGTATCTCGCCCTGGTTGCTGAGGTTTTGGATCGGCAGGCATCTCTTGTGGCCACATGGATGCTGACTGGCTTCATCCACGGCGTCATGAACACTGACAACACAGCCCTTAGCGGTGAAACCATCGATTACGGCCCCTGCGCATTCATGGATGTTTTCGATCCGAATACCGTTTTCAGCTCCATTGACCTCCACGGCCGATACGCCTATGGCAAGCAGCCGCAGATAGTTCAGTGGAACCTTACCCGGTTTGCCGAGGCGCTCTTGCCGCTCATTCACGAGGACCCGGAGGGAGCTGTGGAAATGGCACAAGGGAAACTTTCCCGGTTTCCGGACACCTTTCGCAACTACTGGATAGCGGGCATGAGAGCCAAACTGGGACTGATAGACCAGGAGGCGGACGACAGCATCCTTGCAGAAGACCTGCTAAATATACTGCAAAGACAAAGGGCGGATTTTACCAACACCTTCCGCGGCCTGGCCTCCGACTCCTTGCCGGATGCCGCCATATTCCAATCCCGGGATTTCAAAGAATGGTTTGAGCGCTGGCAGGCCAGGCGCAAAAGGCAGCCCAATTCCCTGGAGTCATCCCGCCGGCTCATGAAAACTTCCAACCCGGCGGTCATCCCCCGCAACCACCTCGTGGAGGAGGCCCTGGAAGCAGCAGTGGAGCAGGCCGATTTCACGGTCATGGAAAGACTGATGGAGGCCTTGTCCCAACCATACCTGGAGCCTCCTGAAGAGGCCGGCTATCACCTGCCCCCACCACCTTCGGCGCAGCCCTACCGAACATATTGCGGAACATGAGCGCACAGCAGAACCCGGGATAGCTTTCTGCTGAAAGCATGCCAGCTTTGTGCGCTGGGCACCGGGCATCCCATGTTTCTCAACAACGATATTTTCGTGGAAAACTTTCTGGCCCGCGGCACCCTGGGCGGACCGCCGCCCTTGTTCTCACCCTCACACAGGAAGGCGCACCATGATTGCTTTGATAACCCGATTGTTGCCGGTCTGGGCCGTGCTGCTCTCCGCTGTCGCCATTTCATGGCCCGACCGTTTCACGGCGCTGGGAGGGTGGATCGTCCCCTTGCTGGCAGGGATGATGTTTTGCATGGACATGACCTATACCCTGGTTTCCACCCTGGTGGCAGTCGTCATGCTGCCGATGGTGAGCTGGCTCTACCTGAGACAGGTGGTGCCGGTGGATGTGCTCGGTATGGTGCAAAGCGTGGCCCCGGGCCCTTACCGGACAATGGAGATACCCAGGCGCACTGCCCTTGTTCGCTCCTGGTATTCCAGCAGGCTTTCGGCAAGGGTGTTGACGTATTGGGCATGGAGATAAACATCAATATCCACGGGCAAAAGACGGTTAAGCGGGTAGGTGGCGTCAATCTCTACGGAGGTGCCTTTTTCAGCCCATCTGAAAATCGAGCCCAGCACCAGGCCTTCTGCCCGGCCGGCTTTGATTTCAACATCAAAATAGCCCCGGTAACGGTAAAGATCCGAATTGGTATCGTCATCATTTCCAGCATAAACCCAAAGCTTCGGAGCCACCTGGAGGCCCAGTTCGGTCTTTTCATGAAACCAGATAAAAACAGGACGAATATAGGCGTAATTGGTGCTGCGGGACTCAACCCCGCCCCTGCCGTTGGATTCGTGCTGCAGCCCGGTCTGGACAAACAGGCGGGAGCTGGTAGTACCGTTTTGGCCCCCGAGCAGATTG
>JAABTZ010000240.1 GCA_011389605.1 Desulfobacteraceae bacterium | reverse complement strand
CAGTACCTTGAGCTTGATATGTATGATCAGGCACAGGACTATGTTATTGAACTCACCTCCCAGGCCCCCCTGGTTGCCAAATGGTGGAAGGCCATGGCCCATGTGGCCCTTGCAGAAGACGACCAGGATCGGGCTGTTTGTGCCATGACCATCTACAGTTATCTTAGCCCGCTTAACCCAAGGGAAAAAAAACTCCTTGGCGATCTTTATCTGCAGGCGGGAATACCTGTAAAGGCAATTGACGGGTATGAAAAAATTCCTGATGAAAATTTTGATAAAGCCGTTGTGCGCAATATGGTCATTGCCCTGCAGCAGGTTTCAGCTCCGGAAAAAGCCGTGAGGCTTCTGGAAAAATTTGAAAAAACAGATGATGACCCGGAGCTGATGATCCTGAAGGCAGACCTGCTTTATCAGATGGAAAAATTTGAGGCTGCCGCCGGAACTTACCAGAAAGCGGCGCAAACAGACGGCAAACAGACCGGCCGTGCTTGGCTGATGGCCGGCTATGCAGCCTGGGAGGCAGAGGATCTGGAAACTGCTGAAAAAGCTTTTAAACGGGCCGCGCAATTTGACAGCCAGAGAAAGGAGGCCGCATCTGCACTTGAAAAAATTAAAGCCATGAATTGATGACGGCTTCGTAAACTCCCCCGTAAACAGGAAAGCATAAGATATCTAAGCACGGGAAAGCATCAAAATGAAATCGGCCTTTGAAGGCAACGGCGATTTGCTCCGGCGGATCGGTATCTTTTCTGCCACTGTTCTTGTGGTTTCAAACATGGTGGGTACTGGCATTTTTACCACCTCCGGATTTATCATGGCAGAGCTGGGCGATCCGGCAATGCTTATGCTCTGCTGGCTGTGCGGGGGTATTTTTGCCCTGTGCGGTGCGCTGTGCTATGGCGAGTTTGGCGCAAAATTCCCTCATGCCGGCGGGGAATACGTGTTTTTGCGCGAAAGCTTCGGAAAGCCCATGGGATTTTTATCCGGGTGGATTTCTTTGATCGTTGGGTTTTCCGCCCCTATAGCAGCTGCTGCCATTGCCTTTTCAACTTACTTTTATTCCGGTTTGGGCCTTGATCCGGGCTGGAATTTTTCAGTTGAATTTTTCGGTTTAACAGTGGCAGGCCTGTCGGCAATCAATATCACTGCTGTAATCATTGTTGTCCTGTTTAGCCTGCTGCACTATCACAGCGTAATTGCCGGAAGCAGGGTTCAAAACCTGCTGACCATATCCAATATTGTGCTGATAGTTGTTTTTGCAGGCGCGGGCTTTGCTTTTGGAAACGGATCTGTTGATCATTTCGTGCCGGGACCTGATGCGCCGGGCTTTGACGCCCAGGCCTTTGCTGTTTCACTTATTTTTATATTCTTTGCCTACAGCGGATGGAACGCATCTGCATATCTTGGCGGGGAAATCCGCAGGCCGCAAAGAAACATCCCCCTTTCCCTGATTCTTGGAACTTTGATTGTCACAGGCTTCTACCTTTTGCTAAATGCTGTGTTTGTCTATTCCATGCCCGCAGATCAGATGCAGGGGGCCATTGATGTGGGGGCAAAATCAGCGCGATTTCTTTTCGGAACCAGCGTTGCCCGATGCCTAAGCTTTGCCGTGGCCCTTGGCATTCTTTCGGCAGTCAGCGCCATGATAATGACCGGCCCCAGGATTTATTATGCCATGTCCAAAGACAAAGTGTTTTTCACAGCGCTGGCAAAAGTCAGCCCTGAAAAGAAAACTCCTGCATACTCAATTATCCTGCAGGGGGCAATTGCCTGTATCATGGTTATTACCACAGCATTTGAGGCCCTGCTGATGTATATCGGTTTTACCCTTTCAGTTTTTGCAACGCTTACGGTAATCGGTATGATGCGGATTCGAAGAGTACGCCCCGATTTGCAGGGCGTTTACAATACATTTGGTTATCCCGTAACCCCGCTGCTTTTTATCGCGGGCAATTTGTGGATTATCTATTATTTGGTCCAAAGCA
>JAABTZ010000239.1 GCA_011389605.1 Desulfobacteraceae bacterium | reverse complement strand
AAGCAGACCGCTTAGCGTGGCATTCGGCCTGGCAACCATTGTTGCCGGAATATTTGTTTACATGGGCTTTGCCTTTAAAAGGAGGCTTTAATGTATCTGTATTGGCGTATCCGGCAGGATCTTGAAGGAGCTGATCAAAACATCTGCTTTCTGATGCAGGCAGTTTCACCTGAAATTTTCAACTATTAGTTCCATCAGTAATTGTAGCGCAGGCCTATCAATGTGCCAAACCCTTTAAGATCAGCTTCCGTTCTTGCTATGTCAATGCTTCCGTTAATGTGATCCATATACATGCCGCCCCGGTCTGTCTCAACTGAGCCCAGATCTTCATAGCGAACCGATATGTCTAAGATCCATTTTTGCGTAAAAAGGATGCCCAGCCCGGCTGTGATTTGATAGGCCGCATCCCAGCGCCTGCCTGACGGGGTAATGCTTAAGTGATGGTTTTGGGCTTCGGGAAACCTGTATGTGACTTTATCCAGTTTGTTATGGCTCAAACCCGCACCCGCGCCCAGGTAGGGATGCCACCGGCTTGCGGAAAGATCGAGCAGGGGAGCCAGTTCCACAAACACGTTGGTCATAAGGCCCATGGACCGGGCCGTGGTGGAGACAGGCTGGGGACCGGAAACATTTAAGAAATTGGCAGAGCCTGAATATTTCATGTTAGGCCGGAAGTGAAAGGCCAGCTCAGTTCGCAGCCAGGGTTTCAAATGCCGCCCTCCGGCAAACTCCAGCACCAGGTACTGGCCGAAATCACCGTCTGTGCCAAGAGATTTGCCGTCGCTTCCCGGCCCGCAGCCAAACAGGGCCGGCGGGGAGGTGGATTTACAGTCTTTGTCAGAAAAATCGGCATCCCTGCCCCAAATTGCACCGGCTGCAGCCCGGATGTACCATTGATTTTTTTCAGCCGCATGGCCCCTGGAGCCGCAGGGCAGTCCCATTAAAACAGCAATTAAAATAATTATAAACCACTTACTGACACAACCCGTAAAAATGGACGGCAGGCGGCCATTAAAGAAAAGTCTTCTCTGCAACACGGGCACTGCTCCTGATATAAAGGGTTATTGATAGTGCGGCGGCAATTGGTGTCTTTTTTTCATTAGGTATCAGGGGAGGGCTGATTTTGCAATGCTCAATCTTGATGGTGCCGTAAAAGGTCCAATATCTGCGGTATGCGCGATTCCTGAAGAATTTCACGTACGGTTAAGTACTATGAATTCTCAGGAATCGCGCAAGCCTTGGAAATATACTGTCTGCTCTGGACCTAATCAACGGGTGTTCCGATGGGAATTATGCCGGCAGCTATCTTTGCACGTTTTTCATACTTTTCCATGGGAGCCTCGTTTAAGATCATCATTTTCTGGGCAGCCATGGAACCTTCCGCGTGCACGGTTGTTACCTCGTGGAAAGCTGATTCATGGGATGCCACATGGCGCATGGTCTCATGGATCATTTGCAGGCGCTCCATGGTGGAATACTCCGCTGCACCGCCCAGGTAATACTCAAGGTAATCGTGGATCTCAGGGTTGTTCCAATCCCTTTTGTCCGGCGTGGTGGCCAGAATCCCTCCGCTTATGTCCTGGATGAGCTTGATGAAATCATGGTATTTGTCTGCAAAATGGAGCTTGGCCATGTTTGCTATCAAAGGGTTGGGCACGGCAATATCACCGTACATAACCGGATTTGAGGCTGCTGCATCGGCAAGGGCCCGCAGGGTTTCAACATATGCGGCAATGTCAGCAAGTTTTTCCCGAATGTGGCCGGCTTTCATCAGTCCGTTGTATTTTGCCATGGCAACGGCACAGCCTGCCATGATCTCAACGCTGGGGACCTTGTAGCTGATGGCAGTAAACCGGTGAAAGGTGGCAAATGTATATGCAAGCTGCATTGAGTATTGCCATTCCCCGCACATAAACACCCTGTCCCAGGGCACAAAAACGTTGTCAAAAACAATCATGGCCTCGGTTAGTTCTCGCACGGGTCTTTCGGGGTGAAATTCCCTATCCGACCACGGTCCCCGGCCGTTTCTGCAGATAAAGGTGATGCCCTCGGTGTTGGCAGGAATTGCAAAGCTTACAGCGTATTCGGCCTCATTTTCCCGCATCTGGCGGGTTGGTACAACTATGATTTCATTTGTGGCAGGCGCACTTGTGATATGGATTTTGGCACCATTGACAACGATGCCGTCATCATTTTTGTCAACCACCCGCAGGTAGTAGTCAGGGTGCTTCTGCTTTGCCGGTTCTTTTGAACGGTCGCCCTTAACACAGGTAATGGCCCCGCAGGTGTGCAGATCGTTTTTACGCAAATGCTCCAGAAAATTGCGGG
The DNA here is from genome assembly GCA_011389605.1 of Desulfobacteraceae bacterium. Lineage (GTDB taxonomy): Bacteria > Desulfobacterota > Desulfobacteria > Desulfobacterales > Desulfosalsimonadaceae > Desulfosalsimonas. The sequence continues at coordinate 1,270 of JAABTZ010000239.1, read as the reverse complement.
CGTTTTTTTCATACTGTGCATTTCCCATCTGCTGTGCCACGGCCATTGCGGCATTCAGGCAATCCGTGCCAATGTCTTTTCCAAAGGGAAGCCCGCCGGTCTGGCGCATTAGGGTGTGAATGGCCCGGGTCCGGTTGTGCAGGTCTTCTGCGCTCTGGGGGGTGACAAAAAACCGGTTTATGGGCTCGCCGGTTTCAGGATGCTTGGCAATGAGCAAATCCCTGGTTTTCTGATCGCCTTCTGCCGCCAGTTCGTAGGAAGCGCCTATGGTGTCAACCGTAAGGCCCAGTACCGGGTGGGCTGTTATGTCATCGACACGCTCGCCGCTGATATAGACTTTTCTGTTGTCCCGCAAGCTTTCCTTGTACTGTTTAACTGTTCGAATCCCCATTGTTTTCTCCCTGTTTTTCTGATTTGCTATCTTTGATGCGCTCGGAAAAAGTCTGATAATACAAATAAGTATGATATTATACCAGGCTCACTGCTATAAATTACTAAGCCTGAAAACGGGTTTGCGCAAATAAAAACCGGTCGTCAAATCAAGCTTGATTTTCCAGGCTGAAAAAGGCAAAATAAAAATTCATAATTACGGAGCATTGCCAATGGCAAAACAGAAATTAAAAGCTCATCACATAGATCGCGCCTGGTGCAAGGGATGCAGCATCTGTGTTCATTTCTGTCCCACCCAGGTACTGGCCCTGGATAAGCACAATATCGCCTATCCCGCCAATCCGGATGCCTGCATCTGCTGCCGCATGTGCGAATACAGGTGCCCGGATCTGGCCATTGAAGTCGAATGTCAGGAGCAGAGCCCATGAAAGGCACTGTTAAATTCCTCCAGGGAAACGCAGTCTGCGTGGAAGCCGCTTTGTATGCGGGGCTTGAATTTTTTGCAGGCTATCCCATTACCCCTTCAACGGAAATAGCCGAGGAAATGGCTGTCCGCCTGCCGAAAATCGGGGGCAGGTTTCTGCAGATGGAAGACGAGATTGCCTCCATCTGCGCTATTATAGGAGCATCTTTGACCGGCCGCAAGGTCATGACCGCCACCAGCGGTCCCGGATTTTCCCTGATGCAGGAAGCTCTCGGCTATGCCGTGATGACCGAAATTCCCTGCGTTATAGTGGATGTGCAGCGCGGCGGTCCATCCACAGGGCTACCCACTCACGTTGGCCAGGGCGATTTCAACCAGGCCCGCTACGGCACCCACGGGGATCACGCCATAGTTGCCCTGACCGCCTCCAACCACCAGGACATGTTTGCCATGACG
>JAABTZ010000238.1 GCA_011389605.1 Desulfobacteraceae bacterium | reverse complement strand
CCGTTGATCTCCAGGCCCATTAAAACCCCGTATAATGGCACTCCGTGTGTAAATGCCTTGGTTCCGTCAATGGGATCTATATACCATCGGTGATCTGCATTTTCATGGGCAGATGTTCCGTATTCTTCTCCCACGACTGCATGGCCGGGATATTTTTTTTCAATACGGGATCTTATAAATTCCTCGGCCTTCTTGTCCGCCACGGTCACCGGGGTATGGTCCTGTTTGAATTCCGGCCTGATGCCTGCCTGGAAATATCCCAGGGTCAGCCTGCCGGCCAGGTAAGCGGTTTCAACGGCAAAATCAAGATAGGATGAAAGAGGATTTTTCAATTGCTGCTCCTTATCAAGGCTTGCGCGATTCCGAAGAATGCAGCGTACTTAGCCGTACGTGAAATTCTTCAGAAATCGCGCCTAACGCAGATATTGGACTTTTTACAGCCCCATCAATATTATTGAAGGCTCAATTTGGATCCATCTGCAACATCTCTTCAAAGCCTACCTGACGGTAATCGCCCGGTATTGCAAACTCGCTGTCAGATATTTTCCTGGATTCAATGCTGCGTACATCAACCATGGTTTCAGGCACACCGTCCTCATGGGAAACTGACTTCAGCAGCCATCCCGATGTTATCAAAGAAATGTAATCCGGATGACTTTCCACCGAAGCCTGGCCCATTGCCTGATTGGCACATTTTTCAAAGCGGGCGATTTTATCGAGCCCGCCGGCTTCTGCAATTAACTTTTTATCCGTTGTTATCCAAAGCTCTTCATAAAGCTCCCCGTCGGCAAAAACCCTGAACTTCTGTGTATCATAACCGGCAATGGCACCACCTGGGCCTGACTTTTCAACCCGCACATCTCCTGGACCGGAGTCAAGGCCGGGAATTTCAAACTGGCCGCTCCCGCCGCTCTGCTCCCGGAACTGCTCCATGGCCTGGGCCATGGCACTGCCGACCTGATCCATCATGGCACAGAAATCATCAATACTGGTTCTTGTGGCGGTCTTTTTTGAATCATCGAGCATAATGATCTCGCCTTTTTTTAAATCCATGATCACTGTTTCATCATCCGTATCGCCTGCCACGGACTTGATTTTGCCATTGGAGACCATTGCCCGGGCACCGTCGGCATCGGTTATAAGATAACCGCAAAAACCTGAAACAGCGCCCCAAAAAACCATTGTTAAAACTACAGAAGCAAAAATGACAGATTTGATCTTGTTCACTTGATTTTCTCCCCCTGATGGATAGGATTAATTACAGAACCGGTTTAGGGCTCAGTTTCGCATGCTGGTCACTGAAGCCGGCAGGCGGCCTCCGCGTTTTAAGAAATTGCGGGCGGAAAACGGATTAACATGCATGACCGGGGCGGTGCCCAGAAGTCCGCCGAATTCCACCAGATCCCCGGCTTTTTTGCCCGGCACCGGAATCACGCGCACCCCTGTTGTCTTATTGTTGATAACCCCTATGGCCAGCTCATCTGCGATAATTGCATTAAGAGTCTCTTCCGGAGTGTCACCTGGCACGGCAAACATGTCCAGTCCAACCGAGCATACCGCTGTAAGGGCCTCAAGCTTATCCAAGCCCAGGGCTCCTGCGCACACTGCCTCGATCATGCCGGTATCCTCGCTTATGGGAATAAAGGTGCCGCTCAATCCGCCAACATTGCCGCTGGCCATGGCCCCGCCTTTTTTCACAGCATTCATCAAAAGGGCGATGGCAAGGGTGGAGCCGTGGGCCCCGATTTTTTCGATGCCGAATGCTTCAATAACACCTGCCACGGAATCTCCCCTGGCCGTGGTGGAAGCAAGCGAAATATCCACGATTCCGAATCCTACGCCAAGGGCCGCGGCAAGTTCTCTTCCAATCAGTTCACCGGCCCGGGTGATTTTAAAAACTGTTTTCTTGATCACTTCTGATAACTGCGTCAGATCGCATTCCCGGTTTTGTTCAACAATGCTTCGTACAACCCCGGGACCGCTGATGCCTATGTTTAATGCAGCATCGCCCTCGCCCACCCCGTGAAAAGCTCCTGCCATGAAAGGATTGTCTTCGGGTGCATTTACAAATACCACAAACTTTGCACATCCAACGGCATTTTCACTTCTGGCGGCGGTTTGCTTAAGCATGGGACCAATCAGGTTTACAGCATCCAGATTCAGTCCGGACACAAAAGAGCCCACATTTAAAAAAGAACAAATCCGCTCGGTCTGGGAAAGCACGTCAGGCAGAACATCAATGAGCATATGATCGGAGCTGGTTAATCCTTTTTGCACCAGTGCGCCGAATCCGCCGATAAAATCCACCCCAGCATCCCTGGCCGCGGCATCCAGGCTCCGGGCCATTTCAAGAAATCGCTCGGGGTTGCAGTGCGTTTCCATTATCAGGCTCACTGGTGTAACGGCAATGCGCTTGTTGACAACCGGAATACCGTACTTGCGTTCCAGGCGGGATGATTCGGCTATGAGCCGGGCCGCGTTGATGCAGACCTTGTCGTAGACCTTTTGTCTGAAAATCCGAAAATCAGAATCAATGCAGTCCTTTAGATTAAGCCCCAGGGTGGTGGTCCGGATGTCTAAGTTCTGACGCAGGATCATGCTGGCGGTTTCATAGATTTCCTCTACCTCAAAGGCCATTTTTCAAATCCTGTGCATCATCCGGAAAATGTTTTCATGCTGTACCTGAACAGACATGGCCAGACCGTCACCGATTTTTTTCAACCCAAAGCTTAAATCGTCCATGGATTCTGCTGCATCGCATACATCTACCATCATTGACATGACAAAAAAGCCGTCAGCCATAATCCGCTGATTAATATCAACGATATTGATATTCTGATTATAGAGATAAGTCGAAATTGCGGCCACTATCCCTTTTCTGTCTTCGCCGATTACAGTGATGAAAACCAGTTCTTTTTTATCTTCCATATCTTTGATGCACTCGTAAAAGTAGCTTTTAGACGGCTTTGTAAAAAGTCGGTTTACCTACTCCTCCGTAATGTAGAACCGCCATGCGCAATACCATTGCTCGGGATGCTCATCAGGAGGACAGCCGATACATTCGGTTTTGATACGCGGGTCAATGGCCCTGGCAAAATAACTGTATTCCACCAGTCCGGCCGATTTGCAAGGATAATCTGGCAGGTCCTTGCGTTTTCTGGCAAGCTGGACCCTGCACTCGTTCATCTGAAACAGAAAACTATCGGGCCCTTCATCAATTATTGACTGGGTGTTTATGTTGGCATACATCCGAAAGCCAAGGGCCTTTTTAAGCCCTTGAAGGCCGGATTTTTCAGCAAGGCCCAAAAACCTGCGAACAAGACCGGCTTCCACCGGAGAAAAATAGGCCCAGCAGGAATCATTGCATCTTTTGGCTTCGTTCATGCCATAGGCCTGCTCTACGGTTTGAAACCAGATGCCGTCATTTGCCAGCCAGTTAGCACAAAGGGCACCGATGAGTTCGCTTTGCTTTTCTTCAGGCATATCAATAAGGGCCGCCGGAAGCCCGTCTTTTATCTCAAAACCGAGAACTTTTGAAAGACGCTTCATCTGGAGCTGAAAACTTTTGTCAAATGAGGCATTAAGCATTTCCATGGCCCGGTCAAAACCCATCTGGTGGCCTACCTCGGAAAACCAGATTACATGATGCAGTATCATCCGATGAATCATGGTGACAATGTAGCGGCCCATGTCTGTTTCAGACATTTCATCAATTGAGGCAAATCCGGCCCGGCAGGGTTCTTGTTCCATTGTCTTTTCTACTCCTTTTGGACTTCTTCCAGATTTGCGTAAAAATCTAGTATATCTGGATTGGAAAGGGAATCGCGGTTGCTTACAGGTTTGTTTTCAATGATGTTTTTTACCGCAAGCTCAACTTTTTTCATGTTAAGCGTGTAGGGGATATCAGGCACCTCCAGAATTTTTGCCGGCACATGACGCGGTGAAGCGTTTTCCCTTAATGTTTTTTTGATCCTGTTTTTCAAATCCTCATCAAGGACGTGTCCCTGGACCATTTTCACAAACAGAATAACGCGCACATCGCTTTTCCAATTCTGACCCACCACCAGGCTGTCGTCGATTTCGGCAAAATCATTTACCCTGCGATAGATCTCAGCAGTGCCTATCCGCACTCCTCCGGGATTCAGGGTGGCATCGGAGCGGCCGTAGATCTTGACACCTCCGTGATCATTGATTTCGATATAATCCCCGTGCCTCCATACTCCCGGATATACATCAAAGTAAGCTGACAGATACTTCTTATTGTCCGGATCATTCCAGAAATACAGAGGCATGGAGGGGAAAGGCGCTGTGCAGACAAGCTCTCCCTGCTGTCCGATAACAGGGTTTGCGTTTTGGTCAAATGCCTCAACTTTCATACCCAGACCCCGGCACTGAAGCTCTCCTGAATATACCGGGCCCGTGGGATTGCCCAGGGCAAAGCAGCCGTTTAGATCCGTTCCCCCGGAAATGGAGGCCAGCTGCAATTCAGACTTCACGGCACTGTAAACAAAATCAAATCCTTCCTCCGGCAATGGCGAACCGGTTGACAACAAGGTTCGCAAGGACGACAGATCATATTCGTCTCCGGGGCGCAGGCCTGTATTTTCAAGGGCTCCCAGGTACCCTGCGCTAGTTCCGAACACGGTGATTTTCTGATCTTGGGCCATCTGCCACAGGGCCCCCGGACCGGGGTGAAAAGGGTTGCCGTCAAAAAGTACTATGGAAGCGCCAGTGGCCAGTGCACTGGTTAGCCAGTTCCACATCATCCATCCGCAGGTTGTGAAATAAAAAATGGTGTCTTCGCGCCCCACATCAGTATGGAGCACCATTTCCTTTAACTGGTTGATCAAAATACCGGCCGCCCCCTGGACCATGCACTTGGGAAGGCCGGTGGTGCCCGATGAGTACATGATATAGAGGGGATGATCTGCGGGCAGCTGGGCAAACTCGATTTCAAGACCCTTCTGGTCCGAGCGAAAATCTCCGTATATAACCGCATCCCTTATGGAGGAAATATCCGGGGCATCCTGGGTATAGGGCACAACAACAAATTGTTTAACCGAAGGAATCTGCTTTGAGATTTCTTCAAGCCTTGACAAAGTGTCAATGCGCTTGCCTTTGAAAAAATATCCGTCAGCGGCAAACAGAACCGTTGGTTCAATCTGGCCGAACCGGTCCAGCACCCCCTTGATGCCGAAATCTGGAGAACAGGAAGACCATGTAGCCCCAAGGCTTACGGCAGCAAGCATGGCCACAATGGTCTGGGCCATGTTGGGCATGTATCCCACCACCCTGTCGCCCGGACCCACGCCCATGTTTTTTAATGAAAGGGCCACCCGGGCCGTCTCATCATAGAGTTGGGCATAAGTCCAGTAAATGGGCGGCTGACCTTCGCCCTGAAACACCAGGGCAGTCTTGTCATCACGGTATTGCAGCAGATTTTCGGCAAAATTTAGCCTGGCCCCCGGAAACCATCTGGCTCCGGGCATCTTTGCCAGGTCATCGACAACCTGGTCATAGGGCCTGGAGGCTTTGATTTTCAAAAAATCCCAGGCTGCCGCCCAGAAATCGGAAATCCGGGTCACAGACCACTGGTAGAGCTGGTCATAGTCGCTTA
>JAABTZ010000237.1 GCA_011389605.1 Desulfobacteraceae bacterium | reverse complement strand
TCGGCATCAGGTAAACTCCTTTTGCAATGATTATATTTGATGGCACCGTAAAAAGTCCAATATCTGCGTTACGCGCAATCCCTCAGAATTTCACGTACGACTAAGTACTCTGCATTCTTCGGGATTGCACAAGCCTTGATCTTGAACTTTTTACGGCGCCATCTGAAAACCGACTTTTTACGATTGCATCATATTTAGCAGGGAAATCATGGTTCTGTGATAAAATAACCATTTTCAAATAACGGGCAAGTGTGGACTTATAAATTGGGCCTGCCCGTGGAGGATAAAAACCAAACGGCATTACAGGAGGTGAGTTCATCATGAGCATTCGAAAACCCTTGCTTGCCGGCAGCTGGTATCCCGGCAATCCAGATGAATGCAAAAAAGTGATCCGCTCCTTTATGGAGCAGGACCGGTTTAAGACAGAAATTTCAGGCCGGGCCGCCGGGGGCATAATGCCTCATGCGGGCTGGGCATTTTCAGGCGATCTTGCCTGTCGTGTTATTTCTTATATCAGGGGCCAGGGCACGGAGCCGGATCCTGACACGGTGGTGATATTCGGCATGCACCTGCCGCCCGGGGCCCGGCCGCACATCATGACAAAAGGGGGATGGCAAACACCGCTTGGTGACCTGGAAATTCACCGGGGCATGGCTGAAGCCGTGGCCGGCAGGTTTTCCTGCAACATAGAAACCGCCGAAGATTTTGTCCAGGACAACACCATTGAGCTTCAGCTGCCTTTTGTTAAGTATTTTTTCAAAACTTCAAAAATTGTCACCATTGGAGTTCCTCCCTCAAATATTGCCGTGGAGCTCGGCAGGTTTGTGGCAGAACTTGCACGGCAGCAAAATGTTTCAATAAGGATTCTTGGCTCCACTGACCTGACCCATTACGGACCCGGCTTTAATTTCACCCCGGCCGGAACCGGAGAGGATGCCTTTGAATGGGTCAAAACCCAAAACGACCGCCAGGTCATAGACAGGATGCTTGACATGGATGCCGGGGCTGTGATCCAGCAGGGACTTTCAAGGCAGAACGCCTGCTGTGCAGGCGCGGCCGCTGCGGCAATTGCCGCCTGCAGGGAAATGGGCGCGGAAAAAGCACACCTTGTGGGATACAGCTCCAGTTATGAAAAAAATCCTGGAGAAACATTTGTTGGATACGGCGGAGTTGTCTACACTTTCAAGTAAAGAGCTGAAATGACAGGAACCGATTATCAAAGCTGGGAAACAAGGGTGGTTTCGCCTGAAAAGGCCCTCGAACGGATAGATCCGGGCATGTGCATTTTTTTAAGCACAGGCACTGCCGAGCCGCGTACCATGGTGCGGTCCCTGATGGATTTGAACATGAAAAACCTCCAGGACCTGGAGCTGTTTCAACTTCTCAGTTTTGGCGACGCCCTTTGCCTGGAGATGCTCCAGGCCCAGAAATACCGGCTTAAAACCTTTTTCTCAGGCTGGGTGGCAAAGGAGGCCATAACCCAGGGCCGGGTGGATTTGATCCCCAGCCGGTTTTCCCGGCTGACTCAGCTGGTTGCTTCCGGAAGAATTCTTTTTGATGCTGCCTTTGTTCAGGTATCGCCTCCCAACCGCCTTGGCTACTGCAGCCTGGGTGTTTCCGTGGACATCGTTCACCTTGTAATCAGCCAGGCCGGATTTGTCGTGGGGGAAATCAACCCGGAAATGCCCCAGACAATGGGCGATTCCTTTGTGCCCATTGATGCTTTTGACATGCTGGTCAAATCAACTGACGAGCCCATCTATATTCCCAGGCAACCGGTGGACGACAATTTTGACAGGGTGGCCAGAAATGTGGCCTCGCTTGTGGAAAACGGAAGCTGCATAGCATTTTCCATCGGTCCGCTCTACGAGGCCCTGGGCTGCCATCTTCAGGGGAAAAAGGACCTTTCCATTCATACGCCCATATTCACGGATGCAACAATGGACCTGGTCAAAAGCGGGGCGGTCACCAACAGGAAAAAAGAGCATTTCCCGGGAAAATCCGTAACATCTTATGCCATGGGCACAAAGGAGCTCTGGCGGTGGCTTGACTGCAATCCCCTGGTGGAGTTCCAGGGCCTTGACAAGGTGTTTAACCCCATGCGCATCGGGCGCTACCAGCGCTTTATCGCCATTGTGCAGTGCCGCAAGGCGGATCTGACCGGCCGCATTGCCCTGCACGTGTCCAGGGGAAACGTGATAACGGATCCGGCCGAGGTAATTGATTTTTTCAACGGAGCTGAGATCTCGGAAGACGGGTTTTCAATTTTCGCCCTGCCCTCGCGCAATCTCAAGGGGCAGTCCAATATCCTGATTTCAATCGAGGAGATACCAAACCAGCTAAATGTCCGCGAATCCATCGATTTTGTGGTAACCGAGTACGGGGTGGCAAACTTAAACGGGCGCACCGTGCGCGAGCGGGCAATGGCCATGATCGAAGTCGCCCACCCCGGCGACCGTCAGAAACTGCTGGAAAAGGCCAAGGAGCAGAATCTCGTCTACCAGGACCAGATCTTTCTGGCCGAAAGCGCCCATCTTTATCCTTCGCACATAGAAACCGCGCGTGTGTTTAAAAACAACCTCAAAATAAGGTTCCGTCCCCTGCGCCCCTCGGATGAGGACGAGATGCGCAGGCTGTTTTACCGGTTTTCCGATGAAGCGGTTTATTACAGGTATTTCACACCCCTTAAAACCATGCCTCACACCAGAATGCAGACCTACGTAAACGTTGATTACAGCAAGGACATGTCCATTGTCGGAGTTGTGGGAGAACCGGGCCAGGGCCATATCATTGCCGAAGCACGTTATATCAAGGACGTCCACAGCCCTTACGGGGACGTGGCCTTTGTGGTCGACGAAGAATACCAGGGCTATGGCATTGCAACCTACATGTATCAAATGCTCATGCGCCTTGCCAAAGAACGCGGACTGCAGGGATTTACAGCTGACGTGCTGCCGGCCAACAAAGCCATGATGAGGGTATTTCAAAAGGGTGCGGCCGAGATCAAGGCTGCTCTTGAAGATGGCATCTACCAGCTGACCATCAGGTTTCATTCATAGACCGGGGATAAATTGGCACACATGGCATCCATTGACTGCAGTCACAACCCCATGGTATCGGTTATAATCCCTGTTTTCAACCGCCAGTGCTGGATTGCCCAGGCAGTGGACTCGGTGCTGGCCCAGGATTACTCGCCGTTTGAACTAATTGTGGTCGATGACGGCTCCACTGATAAAACAGCCCGGGTTCTTTCTTCCTGCGGGGATAAGATCCGCGTTTTAAGACAGGAAAACGCCGGGGTAAGCGCGGCGCGAAACCTGGGAATCCGGGCTGCCCGCGGCAAATGGATCGCCTTTCTGGACTCTGATGACTACTGGCTTTCCGGAAAGCTGGCCGCACAAATCACATATTTTAGAAATAATCCGGGTATGCGCATCTGCCAGACCGAAGAAATCTGGGTGAGGAACGGCAAAAGGGTCAACCCCGGGCGGCGCCATGCAAAAAAGGGCGGCGGGATTTTTAAAGACTCCCTGGCCCTGTGCCTGATAAGCCCGTCTGCGGTCATGCTGCAAAAATCTCTGTTAGACGAACACGGCGGATTTAACGAAAACATGCCTGCATGCGAAGACTATGACCTGTGGCTTAAAATAACCTGCAGCCAGCCGGTGGGACTTGTCTCCGCCCCTCTGATTGTAAAGCGGGGCGGGCATGCTGATCAGCTCTCAGCACAAGCCGGCCTGGACCGGTTTCGCATTGAAAGCATTGCCGCCATAATGGCCTCGGGCCGTCTCAATAACTCCCAGTACCGGGCCGCGGCAGAAATGCTTGAAAAAAAATGCCGGATCTATGCCCACGGGTGCGAAAAACGGGGAAAACTCCAGGAGGCAGCCTTTTACCGGGCACTGCTGAAAAACAGGCCTGCTATAACAATCTCTTGATTTCCTGATACATTTTTTGCAATCTCTTTTCCGAAACCGGAATCACGGTTTTTAATTCCTGGGCAAACAGGGAAACTTCAAACTCCCGGATCATCCAGAAAAACGCCTCCACCTGCTTTCTTTTCTCTTCGGAAGAAAATTCATCAAGAGATGAAATCAGTTCCTCAAGGATTGATTCAAACACGGCCAGGCGCTGTGCCTTTGTGCTGTCTTTGTCCGGGTCATTTACCCCCCGCTGCACACGCAAGCCGATTGCTTCAACATACCTGGGCAGATGAGCCATCCGCTCCAGCTCGTAGAGTTGGATAAAATTTTCAGGCACAAGCCGCCAAAGCCGCTTTCTCATCTGATCAAGGAATAAAAGAGTTGGTTCGGCTTTCTGATATCCGGGTTCAAGGCGGTAAATCTGCTGCCTGGTGTTGTGATAAACCCTGAGCACATGGAGCACTGTCTTTTGAATTTCAAGGCCTCTTTCCATTATGCGGTTGACGCATTTTTCCCCGTGGGCATAGAAATCCTGCCCTGTGCGGATATTAACGGCAAACAGGTCTGTTTGCACCTTTTTGACCATGCTGTCTGCCACGGCATCAGCGCCACCGAAATACATTGCCTGCTCCTTTACCGAAGCTGGCAGGGCAAGGCCTCGGCGCAGGTGCCTGAAGGCCTTTGCAAAGTAATTGGCATAAAGACAGGCCACTCCATCTTTATGATTTTTTTCAGCCTCGTGTCTTCCGGAAAACAGTTTAAGATCCGCGCCTTTTTGACCCGGGGTCAAAGCCGGATAAAGAGGCCAGGTCTGCCGGTTATGCCCGGAAACAGTTACAGTCCCGGGTAAATCAGGGATTTGCCACTCTGTCAGCCCTGTTTTTTCCCAGCGGTTTTTTTCCTTTTGAAAATAGCCTGAATCCATTTGAACACCAGGGGCACCGGAAAAAACAGACCGGTCCCGGCCGGCTGAAAGCTCTTTTCCATACGGGTCGGTTACGCAAAACCTTAGTTTGAGATGATCGGCCACATCTGATTCGTTCCAGGCACTGGCCGGGATGTCAATTCCGAATGCATCATATATGAACTTTGAAAGGCTGGCGACCAGGGAGTCTTCATACATGGGCATTTTCTTCATGATTTTAGAAACCGTATCAGAGACAGGCACCAGCTTGCGCCGAAACGCCTTTGGCAGGTTGCGGATAAGGGAGGTGATCTTTTCTTCCAGAAGGCCCGGCACCACCCAGTCCGTGCTTTGCCTGGGCACCTGGCCGGCTGCAGAGGCAGGAATCCGCACCGTGACCCCGTCATCTGCCCCGCCGGGATTAAACTCATAGGTGCAGTAAAAACTTTGGCCGCCCAGGGCAATGTTATCCGGATACAAAGCCAGCTCCTCCGGGTCCGGATCCGATGCCATAAGATCGGCTTCAGACATGCGCAGAAAATCATCCGAGCCCGCATCCCGGATCTTTTTTTTCAGGGCTGCCATGTCATATATGCCTGAAAGACGCTCCTTGTAAAAAGCCGTCATATCGGCCTCCCCGGCCAGAAGATCCCTGCGGCGGATTCTGTTTTCCTTGTCCCTGATTTGCTCGGTCAAAGACCAGTTATGCTCCATAAAGGGCAGCACTGTTTTTACATCGCCTTGAATCAGGGCGCTTTGGATGAAAATATCTTCGGCAGCCTGCGGATCCACC
>JAABTZ010000236.1 GCA_011389605.1 Desulfobacteraceae bacterium | reverse complement strand
AATCCGATTCCCGGCCTTGCTCCTGATATAAAAAACCCGGTCCTGCCAATTCAGGCAGGACCGGGTTTTACGGCTTCGTAAAAAGTCTGTAAGTCTTACTTCTTGTCTTCATTTACCTCTTCGTAGTCTGCATCCACTACATCTTCATCTTCTGCCTGGCCGCTTTGCTGCGCATCTTCACCAGCGCCGCCTCCGGCCTGTTCGCTGCCGGCCTGGGATGCTTGCTGATACATGGTTTCAGCAAGCTTGTGGGAAGCCTGCTGCAATTCCTCGCTAATCTTGTTTATCTCATCCTTGTCCTCGCCCTCCATGGCCTTGCGAAGCCGGCCGGTGATCTCCTCGACGCGCTGGCGGGTATCTGCATCCACCTTGTCGCCAAGCTCCTTGAGGGATTTTTCAGTGGAGTAAACAAGAGCATCGGCATTGTTACGCGCTTCAACCAACTCCCGGCGCTTTTTGTCTTCCTCGGCATGGGTCTCGGCATCCTTGACCAGCTGGTCAATCTCCTCCTGGCTGAGGCCGGAAGAAGCAGTGATGCGTATGGATTGTTCCTTGCCCGTGGCCTTGTCCTTTGCTGAAACGTGTACAATACCGTTGGCGTCAATATCAAAGGTTACTTCGATCTGGGGCACGCCCCTGGGTGCCGTGGGAATATCGGCAAGCTCAAACCTTCCCAGGGTCTTGTTGCCCGATGCCATTTCGCGCTCACCCTGGAGCACGTGAATGGTAACCGCACGCTGGTTGTCCTCCGCCGTGGAAAACACCTGGCTCTTTCTGGTGGGGATCGTGGTGTTTTTCTCAATGAGCTTGGTCATAACACCGCCCAGGGTTTCGATACCAAGAGAAAGTGGGGTGACATCAAGGAGCAGTACATCCTTTACATCACCGGAGAGCACCGCTCCCTGGATGGCTGCACCGATTGCCACCACTTCATCCGGATTAACGCCCTTGTGCGGCTCCTTGCCGAAAAACTTTTTGACCCTTTCCTGAACCGCGGGCATCCGGGTCATGCCGCCGACAAGGATAACCTCGTCTATATCATTGGCCGAAAGCCCGGCGTCCTTTAACGCCGTACGGCAAGGGCCTTCAAGGCCGTCTAGCAGATCTGCCACCAAGGATTCCAGCTTGGCGCGGGTCAGCTTGACATTCATATGCTTGGGCCCGCTTGCATCCGCGGTTATAAAAGGCAGATTCACATCGGTCTGCATTGAGGCTGAAAGCTCCATTTTTGCTTTTTCCGCAGCCTCTTTTAACCGCTGAAGAGCCATTTTGTCATTTCTGATGTCAATTCCGCTGTCCTTTTTAAATTCATCTGCCAGATAATCGATCACGCGCAGATCAAAATCATCTCCGCCCAGCTGAGTGTCACCATTGGTGGCCTTGACTTCAAAAACACCGTCACCGATTTCAAGAATTGAAACATCAAAGGTTCCGCCGCCTAAGTCGAATACAGCTATTTTTTCATCTGATTTTTTATCCAGGCCGTAGGCAAGAGATGCGGCCGTGGGCTCGTTGATTATCCTCAAAACATTTAAGCCTGCTATTTTGCCTGCATCCTTGGTTGCCTGCCGCTGGCTGTCGTCAAAATATGCCGGAACCGTGATTACGGCATCCGTGACTGTTTCACCAAGATAGTCTTCGGCATATCTTTTTATATGACCAAGAATGTATGATGAAACTTCGGCAGGACTGTACTGCTTGTCCTGGATCTTGATTCGTATATCCCCGTTGCTTGCCTTTTCAATGGTATAAGGCAGGTTCTTTTTTTCTTTCTGCACAGCCTGGGAATCAAACTTGCGGCCGATTAAACGCTTGACCCCGAAAACGGTGTTTTCCGGGTTGGTTATAGCCTGCCTCTTGGCGATCTGACCCACCAGGCGCTCGCCGTTTTCATTGACCGCAACCACTGAAGGCGTGGTTCGTCCCCCTTCAGCATTAGTGATAACTATGGTCTCTTTTTGTTCTCTTATGGCCACGCATGAATTGGTTGTGCCCAGGTCAATTCCTATTACCTTGCCCATTTTTATGCCTCCTTAGCGTATTTACTTAAAATTTGTATATCTGTTTTGTTACCGGGTGCCTCCGTCCGGCCATCACACTATTTATTCCAGCATACTTATGCCTTTATGCGGGTTATTGAGCCGATCCCCTGGAAACGGCTACCATGGCCGGCCGGATCAGCCGGTCATAAAGCATGTAGCCCTTCTGCATTTCCTGGATCACCGTATTGTCAGGATATTGCTCCGATGGCTGCTGCATGACCGCTTCATGAAAAGCAGGGTCAAAGGCCTTGCCCATGGCTTCAATGGGCGTGACATGATATTTATCAAGCACTCTTTTTATTTCATCAAGGGTCATTTCCAAACCCTGCCGCATGCAGTCGTCTTCCACCTTTTGAGATTCCCGGGATGCTTCCAGTGCACGCTCAAGGTTGTCCACCACCGAAAGCAGGTCCTTGATCAGGCTTTCGTTGGCAAATCTCCGGTAATCTTCAACCTGTCTTTGCATACGTTTTTTGTAATTTTCAAATTCCGCAGACAGGCGCAGCAGCTTGTCGTAGTTTTCAGAGGCTTCAGCCCTGACTGCCTCCAGCTCGGATTTGACCTGCCCGGTCTCACCTGAGGCAGAATCCTCAGCGATTCCTGCTTCAGCATCAGATCCGTTGTCGGACAAATCACTGTCCTGAGTCTGTTTGTTTTCGCCTTGCTCCATTTTTCTCTTACTCATGTATAAATCTCCGAATCCGGGGCGCTAAAGTATTTTTGGGCATAAACTTGCTTTTACCTGCCTTGCTCTGCGATGCAACGGGTTTTTAAGTTACGCTCCCTGGTTTTTTCTTTAAAGCACATTAGGATGCAGCTATATTTTAAATGCTTCCGCAACCTTCGGCTATCTTCCATAAAGTTTGACAGAAAAATAAGTCACGCTGCAGGATTGTCAAGGCATGATTTTTTTGATCAATGAGCCGAAAAACAGGAAGGAAAAGACAGTAAGGCAAAAAAGATCCCGGCCGGGAACCCGCCGTCGCATGTGGCAGAAAGGGTAAATCATTGCAAGGCCGGGAACGATCCGCGACACAAACCGACATTACTTATCGCTGCTTCCTTCCGGACCTGACGAGGTTCGTAACCGTTTGTTGCGCGGCGGCCGACCTGAATGATTCACGGTATCCACCAGGATATGCTCGGGAGGGGATTCAGCCCCGCATAAAGCGGATTTCGGGTACAGGGCACCGCTACCGCCCCGCCTATCCCAGCCGGGATAACTACTATAAGGCCTGCATAACCGCTTTTCAAGAAAGAATTTTCAGATGGCGCCGTAAAAAGTCCAATATCTGCGTTATGCGCGATTCCTCAAAATTTCACGTACGGCTAAGTACTCTGCATTTTTCGGAATCGCGCAGGCCTTGATCTTGAACTTTTTACGGCGCCATCTGGAAACCTACTTTTTGCGAGAGCATCAATTTAAACGGCTTCGTAAAGGTCCAATATCTGTGTGCAGGATTTGTTTGTGTTTTCAGAAGGCTTGTTATATTTTTAGTAATTACCATTAAACATGAGCCAGATATTTATGTATCCTTTAAACTTCTCAAAGGCTTGCGTAAACCCGGAAGACTTGCTGGTGAAAAAGGTTAAAAAAACCATTGATCACCATGGCATGCTCTGCACCCAAGAGTCCGTATTAATAGGGGTATCAGGCGGGGCAGACTCGGTGGCCCTGCTTTTTATCCTCTTTGCCCTGGCCGGGGACCATGGCTGGAAAATTGGCATTGCTCATATCCATCACGGCCTGCGCGGAAAACAAGCCGATGCTGACGCCGATTTTGTGGCCGGCCTTGCCAGGAGGCTGGATCTGCCTTATTATATTGCAAAGCCTGATGTGCGCGGCCGGGGAAGAAAGGAAAAAATAGGCATAGAAGATGCCGGCCGAAAGGAGCGTTACGCCTTTTTCCATGAAACCGCCCAGAACTGCGGATATGAAAAAATTGCTGTGGGTCACCAGAAAAACGATTCGGCCGAACAAATTCTGCTAAACCTTCTGCGGGGCACCGGAGCCGAAGGCCTTGGAGGCATTGCGCCGGTGAGAGGAATTGTAATAAGGCCATTGATCCGGACCCGGCGACGGGAAATTGAATCCTTTCTTACGGAAAAAAATATTGACTGGTGCGAAGATGCTTCAAACAAGGACAACCGGTTTACAAGAAACCGGGTCCGCAACCAGCTGATACCGGATTTGCAGACATTTAATCCGCAAATGACTGAAACTCTTTTCCGGCTAGGGGAGGTTATGCGCGAAGAAAACACCTGGGCCGAGGCCCTGCTTGCACCCGTTTTTGAGCAGGCCGTTTTAAGCAGAGCTTCAGGAAAGCTTGTGCTTTGCTCAAAATGCATCAAGGACCAGCACCGGGCGGTAAAACGCAGACTGGTACGAAAAGCCTTAGAGGAACTAAAAGGGGAGCCGGGCAGCATCAGTTTAAAACACGTTGAACAGATTCTTTCTGCTGTTGGACAAACCGACGGGCGCCTTAGACAGATGCATCTGCCGGCTAGAATCCTTGTGGCCTGCGAAGGTAATCGGGTTGTATTTACCAGGGAAAAAAAATCCTTGAGATCCGGTCCGTTGTCAGGCAGACAATATGAAACTCCTGCTTTTGCACACAGGCTTGAGGCAGCAGAGTTTAACAGCGGAAAGGCTTCTGTATGGATTTGGCAAATACATACACGGATCTGCTTTCAATGCAATATTAAATATGGTAATATTGATAGTTTAAAGAACAGCGGCAGCGGCAAAACAGCTCTGATGGATTTTGACAGGCTGAGTTTTCCGCTTATCATCCGCAATGTTTGCCCCGGCGACCGTTTTGTTCCACTGGGGATGAGCGGAACAATGAAGGTAAATGATTTTTTTACCAACAATAAAATCCCCTGCCATCAACGCGGCCGGGTGCCGATCATAGAAACCCCGGAAGGTATCGTCTGGGTTGGCGGCCTGCGGATAAGCGAACTGGTCAGGGTTACCAGGAACACAAAAAACATCATCAAAATAGAAATCTCCGGCAACCCGTTGAATCATTAAAAAAGTCAATCGAATTCCGAAAGGATTTTTAAGTTGAACGCGTTTAACAAGAATTTGGCGCTGTGGATCGTCATCGTGCTGATGATGATCATGCTCTACAATATTTTCAGCACGCAGCAGCAGCAGACTGAAAAAGAAATAGGCTATTCACAGTTTCTGACCATGGTGGAAAGCGAAAGGGTCGACAGTGTCACCATACAGGGTGATAAGCTGACAGTAATTGATGAAAGCGGAGACCGCCTTTCTGTGTATGCACCGCAGGACAACGAGCTGATTTCCATTTTGCGAAACAAGGGTGTCTCCATCCAGGCCAAGCCCGAGCAGGAAACTCCCTGGTTCGTTTCCGTTCTTGTTTCCTGGTTTCCCATGATTCTTCTCATCGGGGTATGGGTTTTCTTCATGCGCCAGATGCAGGGCGGAGGCGGCAAGGCTCTTTCCTTTGGAAAAAGCGGGGCTCGCATGCTTTCCGACCAGGGTGTAAAAATCACCTTTGATGATGTGGCAGGTGTTGACGAGGCAAAGGAGGAAGTGGCCGAGCTAGTGGAGTTTTTGAAAAATCCCAAGAAATACACTCGCCTGGGCGGCCGTATTCCCAAGGGA
>JAABTZ010000235.1 GCA_011389605.1 Desulfobacteraceae bacterium | reverse complement strand
TCCAACGGATACATCGGCCCTTTTTGACGCTGTATTTTCAGGCCTGGACCACATCACGCGCGACATACCAGCCGATCAGATTTCCCACGCCGTACTGAGCACAACCCTTACAACAAACGCAATTATCCAAAACAAGCTGCCTGCCGTGGGCATGATTGTAACATGCGGGCCGGGCCTTGATCCGGAAAATTTCCGCACGGGCGAGCATTACTACAGCGTCAGCGGCGCCATGGATCACAGCGGCAGGCAAATCCGCAAACTCGATGAAGCTGCTGTAAGGGATGCTGCAGAAAAAATGCAAAAGGCCGGCATTCAATACGTTGGGGTGGTGGGTAAATTTTCCATCCGAAACCCGGCACATGAGATCAGAATCCGGGAAATCATCTCACCCATGTTTGAAAAAGTCTTTCTTGGCCACAACATCTCCGGCAGCTTCAGTTTCCCCCGCCGCATTGCAACGGCCTTTCTTAACGCTTCGGTTTTTCCCCTGCACAAAAGCTTTTTCCAGGCAGTTGAGCAGTCTTTGGACAAAAAAGGAATCACGCTTCCCATCTACATTCTCAAAGCCGACGGCGGGACCATGGATTTTGCAACCTCGGTTGATTTCCCCAGCCAGTCGATACTGTCGGGGCCGGCTGCCAGCGTTATGGGCTCCATTGGTTTTGCCCCCACTGATGCGGAAACCATCGTGCTCGATGTCGGCGGCACTACAACGGACATGGCCGTTCTTATAAACGGCGTGCCTGTGCTGGCGCCCCACGGAATAGAAATCCAGGATTATAAAACCCTCATACGCGCCCTTCATACACATTCCATAGGGCTGGGGGGCGACAGCACTGTGCGGGTGGATCACGGACACATTTTTATCGGACCGGACCGCACGGGACCTGCCATGGCTTACGGCGGCCCTGAGCCAACCCCCACAGATGCCCTTTTCGTACTGGGCAAGGCCACTGACGGGGACCGGGAAAAAGCAGAAAAAGGCATTGAAGGCATCGCCGGCGTTCTTGGAATATCCACCGGGGAAGCGGCCCGGAGGATCTTTGACCAGACCTGCCATGAAATCATAGACAGTGCCCGGCAAATGGTAAACACGATCAACAGCAGGCCCGTCTACACCGTGCGTGAAGCTTTATATGGACACCGGATCAAGCCCACGCACCTGCTGGTGCTCGGAGGACCAGCCCCGCAGTTTGCCCGTCATTTTGAAACGATCTCCGATTACAAAGTAGACCTTGTTCCCCAATGGGGCGTGGCAAATGCGGTTGGAACAGCTCTGTCGCGAACCACCTGCGAGCTGACACTGTTTGCCGACACTTACAATCTTGAAGCCTCGGCTCCCGAGGAAATGTTTGTAAAATCCCTCAAACCCGGCTTTACCCTGGCTGACGCAAAAAAAATGGCAACAGATCTGCTTATGAAAAAAGCCGTGCGGGAAGGGGCGCGCATGGAGGATCTGGAAACCGATATTACTGAAGAACTGTCATTTAACATGGTGCGTGACTTCCGGATGATCGGCAAAAATATCCGTATCAAGGTTCAGGTACGGCCGGGCCTGATAAACGAGTATGAAAAGATTGCAAATCGAATAAAGACTCAATCCCAACGCGGAGAAGATCCATGTTAAAGGCCAAGACACCCACCGGCCTGGTTTTTTTTCCGGCCTATGACTGGGCCATCAGCGCCACGCATCCGGAACGCGAAGAGCGCCTTTTATACACCCAGGACCAGATTTTCGAAGAGGGCCTGTTTGACATTGAAGGCATTTCTGAATTCAAGGCCGGGATAGTGGATATAGAAGACGTCCAGAGGGTGCATTTCTGCGTACCTGATGCAAAAAGTGTTATGACCGAATCTCATTTTATCAGCGCAGGCGGCGCCAAAACCATAGGCAAAGCCAAAATGGACAGGCTTGTTGAGAGGGGCTTTGCCCTTGTCCGACCGCCGGGCCATCATGCCATGCGCATGGTGCACGGCGGAAGGGGCTTTTGCAACGTCAACAATGAAGCCATAATGATTGAATATCTGCGAAAAGCATATGATATCGACCGGGTGGCCATTATTGACACAGACTGCCATCACGGCGACGGCACCCAGGATATCTACTGGCATGATCCAGACACCCTTTTTATCTCCCTTCACCAGGACGGCAGGACCCTGTATCCTGGCTCGGGTTTTCACAAAGAACTCGGCGGCCCCACGGCTGCGGGCACAACCCTTAATATCCCGCTGCCTCCCTACACGTCGGAAGAAGGTTTTCTGGCCGTTATAAAAAAGGCGGTTTTACCGATCCTTGAAGAATTCAAGCCGGATCTGATCATAAACTCAGCCGGGCAGGACAACCATTACACCGACCCGCTGACCAACATGAATTTTTCCGCCAGGGGATATGCCGACCTTACAGCCCTGCTCAAGCCCGACATTGCTGTTCTGGAAGGCGGATACTCCATTGAAAGCGCTTTGCCCTATGTAAATGTGGGCATTATCCTTGCCATGGCCGGCGTTGATTACAGCCATGTAACCGAGCCCGACTATTCGGCCGACCGCCTGCGCCAGGGTTCAAGTATCACCGCCACCATAGAAGAAACCTGCCAGCAGGTTCTTGCCACATGGCGGGATCGTGAGAACACCCGCATACGCATGCAGGAAAACGTAATCTATGCCGAGCGCAAAAGGACCATATTTTACGACACGGACGGATTCTACGAAACCCAGCATGAGACCCTGCAGGTTTGCCGGGAGTGCAGCGGGGTATTAAAAATAGACTCCTCGGTGGAAAGAGGCGCACATGTGCTGGCCGTTCATATACCGCGCAAGGCTTGCTCCGGCTGCCGGAAAACCGGCTACCATTGGTTTGAAAAAACCGACATGGGTTCATATGACATGATCCTTCTCCAGGACCGGCCCGAAGACAAATACCTGACCCGAGGCAAATAACTTCGGCTGGCTTCATGCACACATACCGCCAGCAGGGCATCCGTGCTTATCTGGAGATCCGTCACCGGCTGCTAAACGCAGTGCGCGCCTTTTTCTGCAGGCACAACTTCCTTGAGGTGGAAACTCCCGTAAGAATTTTCGCGCCCGCGCCCGAGGCTCACATTGAGGCCATTGAGGCCTCCGGGGCCTGGCTGCAGACATCCCCGGAAATCTACATGAAACGATTGCTGGCTGCGGGATATCCAAAAATATTTCAAATCTGCAAAACCTTCAGAGCCGGTGAAAGGGGCCGCCTGCACGTCCCGGAATTCACCATGCTGGAGTGGTATTGCACAGACATTTCCTATATCCAGCTCATGGTCCAGACCGAAAGCCTGATCTGCGAGGTCTGCGAAAAAGTTCTGGGAACCCGGCACATGAGCCGTAATGGCATCAAGATCCGTCTGGACCGCCCCTGGCCCAAAATATCGGTTGAAAATGCTTTTTTAAAGTATGCGGGTGCGTCCGTAAAAGAAGCCCTGGCAGATGACAGCTTTGACGAGCGCATGGCTTTTGAAATAGAACCGGCCCTTGATCCCGCCCGCCCTGTATTTTTATATGACTATCCCGCCAGCAAAGCCTCCCTTGCAAGGACTTGTCCGGACAACCCACAGACCGCCCAACGTTTCGAAGTATACATCGGCGGGATAGAAATCTGCAACGGATTTACAGAACTGACTGATCCAAAAGAGCAGCGCAGCCGTTTTGAAGCAGAACTCAAAAGGCGGGAAAAAAACGGCCTTGCGATCTATCCCATGCCCGAAACATTTCTCAAAGCGCTTGGTACCATGCCGCCGGCTGCGGGCAACGCTGTTGGCATTGACCGGCTGGCAATGCTTCTGGCCGGCGTTGAGACGATAGATGAAGTCACCGCTTTCATACCTGAAGAACATTGATGGAACCGTAAAAAGTTCAAGATCAAGGCGCGCAAAATTCCAAGAAATGCAGCGTACTTA
>JAABTZ010000234.1 GCA_011389605.1 Desulfobacteraceae bacterium | reverse complement strand
ACGCGCGATTTTTCAGAATTTCACGTACGGCTAAGTACGCTGCATTCTTCTGAATCGCGCAAGCCTTGATCTTGGACTTTTTACGAAGCCGTCAACATTGAAAGCATATTTAATTTGACCCAAAGGCCAACTTCCGGTTATAATAATGTTTTTAATGACTTGATATAAATCCGATATGAATAACTAAATCTGCGTTGCACGGCCCATGACCGTAAGCAAACAAAAAACGTCTGCCCGTTTCTGCAAATCCATTCTGGCCGGCTTTGCCTGGGGACTTGGCATATGCATCTGTGCTTTCCCGGCAGAAGGGGAGGTTTACATGCATATTGACGAGCAGGGGGTATATCACTTCACCGATTCGCCAAGATCGGCAGATTACATACCGGCCGCATACTTTCAGCCGCCGGGAGGACATTTCCATGACATAAACCGATACGGCGGACTGATCAAAAGCATTGCCGAAGCCCACGGTGTGCGGCCCGAACTGGTGCTGGCAGTAATCCGCGTGGAATCAGGATTTAATCCCAAGGCAGTGTCCAGGTCCGGGGCCAGAGGACTGATGCAGCTTATGCCGGTTCATATCCAGAACAACGGCATTTCAGACCCGTTTGACCCCCGCCAGAACATCACCGCCGGGACCAGATACTTAAGCCGGCTTCTCAGGCGCTACAAAGGAGATTTAAACCTATGTCTGGCGGCCTACAATGCCGGCCCTGCCGCAGTGGACCATTACCGTGGAATTCCGCCCTATCCCGAGACCAGAAAGTACGTGCAAAAAGTGCTTTCCTCTTACAGACAATACCGCAGCACTCAAGAATGAGCCGCTTTAATATGCCAAAAAAACTTACCCCCATAGAAGCCCTGACAAGAGTCTATCGCCTGCATGACGACTACATGGACAGTTTCTCTTTTGCCTGCAGAAGATTTTGTTCCGAGTGCTGCACCACGGCCATGACACTTACAAGCCTGGAAGGACGCCTGATTGCAGATTTCCTGGACCAGCAGAAAAAGGAAGATTTTTTTCGCCGGATGCGCGACCATATACTCACGCCAAGATACCAGCCAAGCCTGACCACCAACGGATATGCGTGGCTCTGCATCCAGGGCCGGACCCCGCCGGAGGAAATCCTACCGGAGGCCCCTGGCTCCTGTCTTCTGCTGGAAAACGATTTGTGCTCCATTTACCCGGTGCGGCCATTCGGATGCCGGTGCATGGTTTCAACTTCCGCATGTTCCCGCTATGGCAGCGCCAAAATTGACGAATTGACTTTTACAGTCAACACCGTATTTCTCCAGATTATAGAGCACCTGGATCAATCAGGATTTTTCGGAAGCCTGACCGACGTGATGCTGCGCATAGAGTCTGACAGCCGGCAGTCTGAAACCGGGTGCATAACCGCAGCCAACCGCCCTGCGCCACAGCTGATGGTGCCCCCGGAGCACAGGGAGAAAATCCAGCCTTTGCTAAACACCTTAAACCACATCCTTTCCCGCGTCACCAGAGAGTAGCAATCCTGAACCACGCTGCTGCTGCCTCCGGCAAAACACGGCTAATCACCTGGCAGGCGCAAGCCGCCAATGACTCCTTGACTTGGTCTTAAAAAAAACTTAAAAGTCTAAATTTGATGACATCGTCAAAGTTGATGCTCTCGTAAAAAGTCGGTTTTCAGATGGCGCCGTAAAAAGTTCAAGATCAAGGCCTGCGAGATTTTGAAGAATGCAGCCTACTTTGCCGTACGTGAAATTCTGAAAAATCGC
>JAABTZ010000233.1 GCA_011389605.1 Desulfobacteraceae bacterium | reverse complement strand
CGCGAAGAGCTGCGCGGGGAGCTCAAAACCCTTCTGACCCACAAGGGAGGGGCTGTGGTGTATGCAACTCCTGAATCCGTGGATGCACTTTCCATGTCCACCCATGTGGCATATCTCCAGGAAGGACGAATTCTGCAGTACGGGCCGCTTCAGGATGTATACCGGAACCCGGCTTCCGTGGAAGTGGGTGCCTATTTCAGCTATCCCACCATGAATATCATGCAAGCCGACGTGAAAAGCGAGCAAGACAGGACCTGCCTTCGTATTTCAGAAGAAATTGTCATTGATGTAACTCGCTTCCGGGACCGGCTGCAGCACGGTCAATATCTGGTTGGCATCCGCGCATACAATCTTTACACAGCCAAAAAAGGGGAAAACCTGATTGCGTTTACAGCCACCGTGGAGCTGGCCGAGGAACTCGGCTCGGACACCGAACTCCATGTCAGCCATAACGGGCAGGTGTTTGTGGTGCTCATGCAGGAGGTGGCCAGGTTTCCCATAGGAACTCAGATAACCGTTTACCTGGATCCCTCACGGCTTTTTTTGTTTGACCGGCAAACAAGGCAGCTGGCCTTTAAAACCTTTGTCTGACCGGCCCAGGCCGGCAGCCGGGTATGGAGGAAAATCATGGCCCGAATCGAGCTTGAAGGCATTTCCCATTGCTATGATCCCCACTCAGCACCCGAGGATCAGAGGGAATATGCGGTCTCCGGGCTCAATATCTCCTGGCCTGACGGAAGTGCCAATGCCCTTCTTGGGCCTTCCGGATGCGGCAAGACCACCATTTTAAACATTATCTCCGGGCTTCTGCTTCCCACTGCCGGCCGGGTGCTGGTCAACGGAGGCGATGTTACAGGGCTTGCCCCCCGGGAGCGCAAAATCGCCCAGGTGTTTCAGTTTCCGGTGGTCTATGACAGCATGAACGTGTTTGACAACCTGGCCTTTCCTTTGCGAAATCAAAAAATCCCCGAAAAAACCGTTAAAACAAAAGTTTTGGAGACAGCCGAGATCCTGGGGCTGGCCGACCGTTTAAAATCCCGGACCACGGGCTTGAATGCCGCAGACAAGCAGAAAATTTCCCTTGGCAGAAGCATTGTGCGCGAAGATACGGCAGCCGTGCTCTTAGATGAGCCGCTGACAGTCATTGATCCGAAATTCAAGGGAGAGCTGAGAAGAAAACTCAGGGAAGTGCAGAACCGGCTGAAAAAGACCATGATCTATGTCACCCATGATCAGCACGAGGCCCTTACCTTTGCCGACAACGTGACCATCGTCAAGGATGGGCGTCTCGTTCAGCAGGGCACGCCAGAGCAGCTGCACGCACAGCCTGAAACACCGTTTATCGGCTATTTTATAGGAAGTCCGGGCATGAACTTGCTTGACTGCAGCCTGGATAACGGCAAATTGCGTTTTGCCGACTTTGACCTGCCTGTTGGCGAAGTTATGAAGGCAAATGCTGCTTCTTATGGAAAGGATTTCAAGTTTGGCATTCGGCCGGAATTTCTGGAAGTGTCTGCTGAAGAAAAAAACGGGACCGTGGCATTTACGGTGTCGGTGATAGAAGATACCGGCGCATACAAAGTGCTGACATGTGACCGGGAAACTTCGCGCGTTAAGGCCAGGGTGTCTGAATCAATGAGTTTAAAAGAAGGAGACCGGGTCTGGGTGAATTTTCCCAAGGACAGAATAAACCTGTTTTACAACGAGCAGAGGGTTATCTGAGGTTTTCAAGTATTTTTACCTGGACCGGTTTGCTTTAGGGGCCAACATTTTTACGGGGGACCGCCATGAAAAACAGAGGCTGGCTTTTTTTGATTCCTGCGCTGGCAATTTTGTCCATAAGTGCCTTCATCCCCCTGATGACGGTTATTAACTACTCCCTGCACTATATTTTCGCCGGATCTGCCCCTACCTTTGTGGGTTTTGACAATTATATCGAGGTACTCCGGGATCCAGCTTTCCAAGGTGCTTTGATCAGGCAGCTTTTTTTCAGCATGGGCATACTGGCCGTTGAAGTGCCCCTTGGCATCTGCATTGCCCTTTCCATGCCACGAAGGGGGCCTGCTGTGGCCCTGTGTCTTGTTTTGCTGGGCATTCCCCTTTTGATCCCGTTTAACGTTGTGGGCATTATCGCCCGGGTGCTGACCCAGTCCTCGGTGGGCCTGATTCCGGAATTTCTGGCCCTGTTTAATTATGATTTCAATGTGTCCAAGTACCCGGTGGATGCCTTTGCCACCATTTTTCTGCTCGATGTCTGGCATTGGACACCCCTGGTGGCTCTGCTCTGTTATGCCGGCCTGCAGGCCATCCCCGATGCTTTCTACCAGGCTGCACGGATTGACGGGGCATCTTCGTGGAAGATGTTTCGTTACGTCACCCTGCCCAAGTTGCGTTCGGTTCTGATCATCGGGGTTTTGCTCCGGTTTATGGATTCATTTAAAATCTATGCCGAACCGCTTCTGCTCACCGGCGGCGGGCCCGGGGATGCCACCACATTTTTGAGCCTGCACGTGGCAAGAAAGGCTGAATCCTACCAGCTCGGGTATGCAGGTGCCTCATCGTTTATATATCTCTTCATTGTCATTGTCTTCAGCTATGTTTTCTTTCAGCTGATGACCAATATAGGCAAAGGAGAAAATCAATGAATAAGCGCTATATTTTTCTGATCTGTTATCTGATTGTCCTTTTTATACCCATCTACTGGATGATCAATACATCGCTGAAAACAGACAATGAAATTTTAAAAGAGCTGACGCTGATTCCCAAGGATCTGACGTTGAAAAACTACGCGGAGATTTTTACATCATCCTTGTGGCGCAGCAGTTTTGCCAATTCGCTCATTTATGTATGCTTAAATGTGGTCATCAGCCTTATTGCCGCCATTCCCGCGGCATATGCATTTTCCAGGTGGAAGTTCAGGGGATCGCACCATCTTTTTTTCTGGCTTCTGACCAACCGCATGGCTCCGGCCGCGGTATTTATGGTTCCTTTTACCGAGCTGTATTATACCCTCCATATCTACGACACGCACCTTGCCGTGGCCCTGGCCCACTGCCTGTTTAACATTCCTCTTGCCATCTGGATTCTGGAAGGATTCATGTCGGGGATTCCCAGAGAAATTGATGAAACCGCCTTAATAGACGGATACAGTTTTCCCCGGTTTTTCGGCAAAATATTTTTCCCGCTCATTGCCCCGGGCGTAGGCGTGGCCGCGTTTTTCTGTTTTACCTTTTCCTGGATTGAGCTCATTTTGGCCAAGGCCCTGACCATAACTGATGCAAAGCCGGTGGTGGTGACTTTGACCGTGGGCATCGGCGCAGAAGGGGTCAAATGGGGACTGCTGGCTGCCGCCGGGGTTTTGACCATGGTGCCCGGTGCAATCGTGGTTTATTTCGTGCGCAACTATATTGCCAAGGGCTTTGCCCTGGGGAGGGTATAGAAAATGGTCGAATGGATTGCTGTCAACACATCATGGATGTACTGGACCTGGCAAAGCCTGCTGGCCATTGGCGGTCTTTTTGCGGCCATCACTTTTATGGGTGTATGGGACGGAATTTCTCCGTCTGTTCCCAGAAAGGGTTTTTTACCCGTCAAAACCACCCGGGGTGATCGGTTTTTTATCGGGATCATCTCCCTGATCGCCGTATTTCTTATCTGGCTTGGAATCGCGGGCGACACAGCCCTGTGGATTCCCCTGGCAATCTCGCTTGCCTGGTTTGCTGCTGAGGGCAGATGGGGGTAACTTTCAAACAAAGCCTTTTAAGTGCCTGTTTTCGGATTCTCAACACCAAGGCAGCCTTTATATATAGTCAAAGGGGGTGATATCCGCGGTTAAAAAGAGCTTTTGCAGCAGATTTCTAACTCCAACATTTTACAAGGAGGGCATTGAAATGCAAAGATCGTGTATTGGAAAAATAGTATTGATGCTAACAGCGCTGGCCTTTTTGCTGCCGGCTGGGGCATTAGCAGATACAATCGACAAATGGGTTGAGGTTTTTCAGCCCTCTGTGCTTTCCAAGCAGGAGCAGAGAAAGGAGCTGGAATGGTTTGCCAAGGCCGCCGAGCCCTACAAGGGAATGAAGATCACATCTGTGGCCGAAGGCATCAATACTCACAAATGGGAAGCCAAGGTGCTGGCCCAGGCCTTTGAAGAGATCACCGGAATTGAGGTCACCCATGACATAATCGGCGAAGGCGAAGTTGTCGACCGGATTCAGCGCCAGATCCAGACCAACCGCAAGCTCTATGATATCTACGTAAATGATGCGGATCTCATCGGCACCCACCTGAGGCTGGAAAGCGCCCTGAATCTAAGCGAGTACATCAAGGGAGAGGGCAAGGATGTCACCAATCCCATGCTGGATCTCGATGATTTCTTAAACCTTGAGTTCGGCCAGGACTATGACGGCAACCAGCTCCAGCTCCCGGACCAGCAGTTTGCCAACCTTTACTGGTTCCGCTATGACTGGTTTACCGACCCGGAGCTGAAAAAAGCCTTCAAGGAGCAATACGGCTATGAGCTCGGCGTTCCTGTCAACTGGGCGGCATACGAGGATATTGCCGAATTCTTTACAGGCCGGGAGATAGACGGGCAAAAGGTCTATGGCCACATGGATTACGGCAAAAAATCGCCTTCCCTGGGCTGGCGCTTTACAGACGCCTGGCTTTCCATTGCCGGGGCCGGGGACAAGGGGCTTCCCAATGGAATGCCGGTTGACGAATGGGGCATCCGGGTCGAAGACCGGATTCCCGTGGGCGCTTCAGTGGAGCGCGGTGGAGCGGCAAACGGCCCGGCTGCCGTGTATGCAACCACCAAGTACGTTGAATGGATGGACAAGTATGCACCCCCGGATGCAGGCTCCATGACCTGGTCCGAGGCCGGCCCAACCCCTGCCCGCGGCAACATTGCCCAAAGGGTTTTCCAGTATATCACATGGCTGTCTGATCCGGCATTCAATTCAGACCAGAGCCCGGTCACCGACGCCACTGGCAAGCCCCTCTGGCGGGTGGCACCCACGCCCCACGGCAAATACTGGGATGAGGGCATGAAAGTGGGATATCAGGATGCAGGCTCCTGGACTATTCTCCAAAACAGTGTCAAGGGAGATGACCGGGCCGCGGCCTGGCTGTGGGCCCAGTTCTGCGTGTCCAAGTCCGTGAGCTTGAAAAAGTTCATCGTGGGCCGGACCCCGGTTCGCAAATCCACGGTGTTTTCAGACTACCTGGCAGAAGAGGAGAAAAAAGGCACCTACGGCGGCATCGTGACTTTCTACAAGTCGCCCGTGGAGCACATGTGGACTGACACCGGCCCCAATGTTCCTCATTATCCGCTTCTGGCAGAGCAGTGGTGGAAGCATGTATCCCTTGTAACCACCGGGGATGCCACCCCGCAGAAGGCAATGGATGATCTGGCCTATAAAATGGACGAGTTGATGGGCAGGCTGAAAATGCCCAAGTATTCCCCGAAGCTCAACCCGAAAAAAGACCGGGAATACTGGCTGGCCCAGCCGGGGGCGCCCAAGCCCGAGCGTCCGGATGAAGAGCCCAAAACCATGGATTATGATGAAATGCTAAAACAGTGGAAGGCACAGTAATCAGTCTGACCCGGGGCGGGCCCGGCTTGGGCCGGGCCCGCTTCTTTTACCCTATACAATCGTGATTTCTTCCTGAAAGGCTCCAAGCTGTTCCAGTCCGTTTTCTGT
>JAABTZ010000023.1 GCA_011389605.1 Desulfobacteraceae bacterium | reverse complement strand
GGCCTGCGTTCTGGTGGTTTCCGCCGCAATTTATGCAGGCAGCCTGGTATATCAGAAAAAGCAGGCCATTGATGGATTGAATACAAAAATTGCATCCCTTCAACAGCAAATTGTTAAAGCCGATCATATTCAGGAAGAATATGATCAAATTGCGGCCCGGTTGCAATTCTTAAACGACTTTGGCGGCAATGCCCGCTTTATTGAAATGCTGCGGGAACTCAGCGCGATTCTGCCGGAAGACAGTTGGCTGACCGAATTCCGGTTAACCAGAAATGAAATCCGTCTGGATGGGTTTTCGGATTCGGCCGCCAAGCTCATCGGTCTGCTCGAGAATTCACCGTTATTTGACAATGCCCGTTTCTTGTCCACCATTCGAAAAGCCCAGGGCAACAAGGAGCGGTTTCAGATCGGCATGGAAGTGGAGTCCAATGGATAAACGAAAACAAAAGCTGCTGGTAATTGGCGCTATATTGCTTTTTTTGGGCGTGCTGTATCGATTTTTTCCCGATTTTTCGGCCATGCTGCCGGGTTCATCCGAAATCGAGATGAAGCAGGGGCAATTGAGACAATACCAGAAACAGGCGGCCCGGCTCGACGGCATGAAGGGCCAGCTCGATGAACTGGAAAAGGAACTTGGCCAGGTGGAGGCCCAGTTGTTTAGCGGGGATACACCTTCATTGGCTGCAGTTGAAATTCAGAAGATGTTGAGTGAAATTTCTGAGAAAAACGGCGCCCAGATTGACTCCATAGAGGTGATGGCGGTAAACTCAATTGACAATGTACCGTATGTGGAAATTCCGGTCAGGTTTGTGATTCTGGCCAGGATCGATCAATTAAAACACATACTGTACGGCATTGAAAGTCATGCCCGTTATCTTGCCGTAAAAGAAGCCACAGTAAAGCCCCGAAGGCTGGCAGAAGGTGATGACGGCATATATGCCGTGCTTACGGTGGCCGGCCTGATGAAAGAAAAATCATAATCCATACTGGATACAAGCATGTTAAGACGTAAAATCTGGTTGATAAATTTTGTGCTTATTTTCGGCATCATAGGCATGGTTATGCAAATCCATGCCCTGTGGCAAACCAGTGCCGCTGACGCATATGCCCGGCCACAAGGGCAGGCCGACGGGGCAAACAGCAACAAGGCCGGCCAAAAAGATCTGCCTTTTGATTTAGAAAATCTCAAGGCGCGCCTCGGGCCGGAAAAAGAATATAATGCCATGTCGGAAAAAAATCTTTTTTCCGCAAACCGCCGGGGCCAGGTCCTGGAGCAGGCAGGCCAGCAGAAGGAATCCGAACCAAAAGAAGAAAAAAAGCCGGCAGGGGAATCAATGCCCGTTGAACTCTATGGCATTATCTGGACCAAGCATTACCAGGCAGCGTTGTTAAACAACCCCTATGCGGAAAACCCGGCTGATCCCAACAAATGGTTCAAACCCGGGGATTCGGTGGGCGGGGGTTCAAAGGGCGATGAAGTTGTGGTAACTGAAATCCACGAAGATCATGTCGTCTTAACGGTTAATGGAAAAAACCGGGAATTGCATCTTTATAAGAAAAATCAGGAAGTGGTTGCCACGGTTCAAAACGGTGCGAGTCCGGATTCGTCAGCTCAGAAGGGCAATGCCGGCGCATCCAATCCCAGGCCTTCTTCCTCACAGGACAATATGGAAATCAGCGAAGACGGTAAATACAGAATTCTTGATACCCCATTTGGTAAAATCAAGCGAAGGATTAATTAAACATGAGGAATCATTCTTTCCAAATCCGATTACTTGTTTTTGGGGCAGCATTTGCGGTGCTGCTAACAGCTGGTTGCGCAGCGCAGAAAATGCCCCTGGATCGGAAATTTCAAATTACAGTCACCGGAGAGCGGGCCTTTGAGAGCGGCAGGACCGTGCTGGATCAGCAGGAAGCGGTTCATGATAAGGCAACTGTGCTCGACCCGCAGGCAGATTCCCCTGCAGGCAGGGCCGTGGAGGACGAAAAATCAGGGCAAACCCCGGACACAAAAGAGCAATCCGCGGATTTGCGGCCTGAAGCCCTGTTAAAAAGCCGGGATGATGGACAAAAAGCTGTAAGAAAAACTGCCAGCCCTCAGGCGGATGAAAAAAACGAACTTGTGATCAATTTTGAAAATGCCGAACTCATGGATGTAGTCCGCCACATGACCGAGCTTCTGGAAATCAATTATATAATTGAGGCCCCGGTCAAGGGCAAGGTAACCATCCATACCGCGGGTAAACTGAGCCAGTCCGAACTCTGGCCGGTTTTTTACCAGATCCTGGAGATAAACGGCCTGACCGCGGTACAAAGAGGAGAGTATTATCATATTGTCGAATCCAAGGACCTTGCCCGGTTGCCTGTGCTGTCAAACGTGGGACGGGAAGTGGCCGCAGGTGGACGCGCCGGGGGAGTGATCGTCCAGATCATCCCCCTTAGCAATATTGCCGCAGAAGAAATGACAAAGCTTTTAACGCCCTTTACAAGCCCGGAAGGCAAGGTCTTGACCCAGACGGCAACCAATACCCTGATTGTGGTGGATTACCGCGAAAGTATCGAAAAGATATTGAGCATGGTCAAGACCTTTGATGCCGATATTTTTGAAAGGATTAATTACCAGTTTTTTGCACTCGATCATATGGATGTTGAAGAAATGGTAGAAGTACTTGAAAGAATTTATGATTCGTATTTCCAGAGAAAGGATTCCGGTACTTTTTTCGTCCCGATCCGCAGGATCAACACTGTTTTGGTGATCAGCCCGGTAAAGGATGTTTTCGACTCGGTCGGCGGATTTATCCGCCAGCTTGATATTCCGCGAAAAGGCATGGCTCCCCAGATCTATGTATATTCCGTGCAAAACGGGCAGGCTGGAGAAATAGCGGATCTGTTAAACGAAGTGTTCCGCTCCGAGAAAAAAGAAGGAACCGGTATGCTTGAAAAAGACACCGGCATTTCCAGCAATCCTTTTGCCAGAGGCGGCAGGGCATCGGACCGGGAGCAGCAGGGGCAGCGCGATGCCGGATCAGATAGTGCAGACAATGGCAAAACCGGGACAGATGAGGATTCTCAATCCCAGAAATCGGCTGCAGAAATTGCCCGATCCAACACCCTGCGGGACCATGTCAAAATCGTGGCCGATGAGGCCAGAAACTCTTTGATCATAGAGGCCATTCCGCCCGACTACCGCCTGATTGCCGAACTGTTGAAGAAAGTTGATGTGATGCCCCGGCAGGTGTTGATCAAGATGACCATTGCCGAGGTCACCCTGGATGAGTCAAGTGAGCTCGGAATGGAATGGTCCTATATAAAGGGAGAAGGCGGCGGGGACAGCGGACTGCTCAGCGCTTCTGCCGGAGCCGCTGGTTTCAAGTACACCATTGGGGAAATCGATCGCTGGTCATCGGCCCTTTCAGCCATGGCTTCCAAAAACAAGGTCAACATCCTGTCTTCCCCCACGATTCTGGCATCCAACAGCCGAAATGCCAAAATTGACATTTCAAGGGAAGTGCCGGTGGCAAGCTCCCAGTATGAATACACATCCGGTGACAATCCTGTGGTGACTACCAATATTGAATACAGGGACACGGGGGTGATGCTTTCTGTGACCCCTCATATCAACGAAGCCGGACTTGTGACAATGGAGATCGAACAGGAAGTCAGTGAGCAGGCCGACAGCGTAACTGTGGGCAATCTTACCTATCCTTCCTTTTTTAAGCGCCGGGCAGAAACAACCCTTTCGGTAAAAAGCGGCCAGGCAATTGTCATCGGGGGGCTGATTAAGGAAACTAAATCCGCAGGGTCAAGGGGAACTCCGTGGTTTGTGAGTTTGCCGGTTTTAAAATTCATCTTTGGCAAGGAAACCGATTCTGTATCAAAGACGGAACTGATAATTTTTATTTCTCCCCAGGTGATTGCAAGTCTTGAGGACGTGGATGTGATTACCGACGAGTTCAGACACCAGATGGAAGGGATTGTCAATTCGGTTCAGTAGCCGGCAGGAGAGATCTTTCCGGTTTATCCCGTATATATTGTGAACAGATGAATGGCGGCAATTTGTTAAAAAACTGCATTCTGTGCATTTGCAGCTTTATCCTTGTCTTTGCCGTCCGGGCGGATGCCGGCCCGGAGGCAGGGGGGGCTTTACCTGACTTAAAATCTGCTGCCGTTGTTGTTTCACGACAGATCCGCCCGTTTATTGATGTATCCAGGGGCATGATCGATCTTTTGGAAAAAGAATCCGGGATTTCCGCGGATATCCATTACCTGGACCGCATTCAGGAAAACACCGGAGATGCGGTTCCGGAAAAATTTACTAACGGCACATATGCACTGCTGGTTGCCATTGGCCCCGAAGCGGCCAGGTTCGTCTGGAAGATTGAATCCCAACCCTTTACAAACAAACTCTATGCAGCGGTTTTGAACCCGGGGAAAAATATCAGCTCCCTGGATGAAAATCATTGCGGCATTTCCCTTAATATTCCCATTGATCAGCAGGTGGAAATGATCCGCCGGGGGCTTCCAGAGGTCCGCCGCATCGGCATTATTTACGACCCGCAGCACAATGAGGCTTTTTTTGAAGCTGTCAGAAAATCAGCGGTACAATCAGGGATTGAATTTGTACCATTAAGGGTTGCCGACAGGAAAAACATATCCGATGTCATAGACTCCGGCATTGATACTATAGATGCCCTTTGGATGATCCCTGATGCAACCGTGATTTCAGAAACAATTATTCATTATCTGATTAAAGCCTGCCTTGTGAAAAAAAAATCTGTTATAGGGTACAACAGGTTTTTTTATGAAAGCGGGGCCGCCCTTTCTTTTGTGTTTGATTATTACCAGCTCGGCCGGCAGGCCGGTCAGATGACCGCTGAGCTTTTGTATCGCGGCAGCTGCGGGCGGGAAACACCCCGCTTTGAAGTATGGTTGAATAAACGTATTTTCAGGCGGCTTGAACTGGATCTGCCGCAACATCCGCCTGCGTCAATAAGGATCAAGAAGTGATGAGACTGGGAATACATGCCAGGCTTGTTCTTGCTGCGCTGTTGCTGCTGTCTGCCACGGCTTTTGCCATCGGGTTTATGGGCACGGCCATTTTCCGTGACTTTTCGCTCCAGAGGTTTCATGACCGGATGAACTTTCTGGCCAGATACCTTTCCCTGAACTCGGAACTGGGAATCCTGATAGACGAGCCGGATATGCTGACAAACCTGGCAGACAACCTGCTTTCTGAAAAAGATGTTGCCAGTGTCAGGATAATCAGCAATCGCTCCGGCATTCTGGCCGAAAAATCAAAGGAAATTTCAGGCCCGTTACACGAGATTGAAATGCCCGTATACATCAAGGCTCTTCAGGAAGACAACAGGCCCTTTGACCTTCGCGGCACCTCGGGTGAAAACGGTCTTATCGGATCGGTGAGCATCACCTACAGCACCTCGGGGATAAACCAGACCCTGAACAATATCAGGCATCTTTTTCTATGGGTTTCCGCGGCCCTGGCCCTGATCTGTGTGGTTCTGTTTTTCTATATTTCCCGTTCCATTGTCAGCCCCCTGAAGCGTCTTTCAGATGCCGCCCGGAAAGTGGGAGACGGTGATCTGCACATTCGGGTATCCCCTGATGCCATCCCTGAGACAAGAGAGGTCGGGGTGGCATTTAACTCCATGCTCGACTCCATTGAAAAAAACCGGAGAGTCATCGAAAATGCACACATGCAGATGGCCCGCCAGCATATTCTTGCGGAAATGGGCAAGTTCTCCCTGATGGTGGCCCATGAGGTCAAAAATCCTCTCGGGATTATGAAAAGCACCCTGGATGTGTTAAAGAAACGGATCTCTCCTGAAAACAAAACCGATTACCTGGTGGCATATATCGAGGAAGAAATCACTGAATTAAACAAGCTGATCGAGGATTTTCTGACATTTGCCCAGCCTGCGGTTCCCAGATTCCAGGCAATGGATGCCAACCGGATGCTCTGGGAGCTCATTGAAAGACTCGAATCCCTGCATACTCAACTAAACTTTGATGCCGCCATTCCGGAAGATCCCTGCGATATTTATGCAGACCGCAGCCTGTGTTCCAGGGCGATCTTTAATATCCTGATCAATGCGGTTTCGGCTAATAATGAAACCGGCACAATTACCGTTATCGTCGAATGCGGAAAAGAGCACTGGCAGGTGATGATCGCAGATGAAGGAAAGGGCATTGCGGAAAAGGACATGGAAAAAATTTTTGAACCCTTTTATTCCACCCGTGCCAAGGGAACCGGCCTGGGACTGACCTTTGCCCAGCAGGTCATCAAAGCCCATGGCGGGGCCGTCCATGCGGATAATTACATCAAGGGTGGTGCGGTGTTCAATGTGGAAATTCCCAGGTATCAGATGAATCAGGGCTTTGCCGGGATCGGGGCAGGATCGGGGGAGTAGGCATGGCATATATCCTGGTTGTGGAAGATGAAAAAAGAATGCGGCATCTGCTGAGCATAATGCTCACCGAAGCCGGCCACAATGTGGATCTGGCCGCCGAAGGTGAGGCAGCATTGCACATGATCCGTGAAAAAGCCTACGATGTGGTGATAACGGATATGAAAATGCCTGCCATGGATGGCATGACCCTGTTTCGGGAGGTGCGCAGCTGCCAGATCCAATGTCCGTTTATTTTCATAACCGCCTTTGCAACCATTGATTCCGCGGTGGAAGCCATGCGGGAAGGGGCTATGGACTATATAACCAAGCCCTTTGAAGAAGAGCGCCTTTTGCTGACCGTGGAGCGGGCCCTGGGAATTTCGAGGATTATGAACGAAAACCGGGAGCTGAAACAGGAACTTCAGAAAACAGCGGGATCTGATGAAATCATTTACACATCCCGGCCCATGGCCGATTTGATAGAAATGGCCGCACAGGTGGCCCAGCGCGATACAGCCGTTCTTGTAAGGGGAGAGTCGGGCACGGGAAAAGAACTGGTGGCAAGGTTTATCCATAAAAGCAGCCCCCGTGCACAAGAGCGCTTTGTCCCGGTCAACTGTGCCGCCATATCCCCATCACTGGTGGAATCGGAATTGTTCGGATATGAAAAAGGGGCGTTTACCGGCGCGGATAAAAAAGCCAAGGGCAAGTTTGAATATGCTTCAGGCGGCACCCTGTTTCTGGATGAAATCGGCGACATGCCCCTGGAAGCACAGAGTAAACTGCTGCGAACCCTGGAGGAGAAGTGCATTCAGCGGGTGGGCGGCAATGTTGAAATCCCGGTAAATGTGCGCATCATCTGCGCCACCAACCAGAACCTGGAAACCCTGGTGGAGAAAAAGGATTTCCGGCGGGACCTGTTTTACCGCATCAACGTGTTTCCGATCAATGTGCCGCCTTTGCGGGAACGCATGGAAGATGTGATTTCCATTGCGGAGTACAGCCTGAAGCGCCTGGGTGAAGGCAGGGATGTCCAATTGACAGAAGGCGCCAGGCGTATCCTTTGGCGTTATTCATGGCCCGGCAACGTACGGGAACTGGTCAACGCCATGGAGCGCGCAATGATCCTGTGCCGCGATGACGGGGCGGTGACGGCCGAAACATTGTCATTTTTGCGCGCCAACGGCGAGGCCGGGGGAGACGGGGATATTTGCCTGCCGCCGGAAGGCATTTGCATTGAGGACCTCGAATCGACCCTCGTCAGGCAGGCCCTGGAGGCAACCCGGCAGAATCAAAGCGCTGCGGCAAAAATGCTGGGATTGACCCGGGCCAAGTTCCGGGTTCTGATGAAGCAGGCGGGAATTAAATGATTTATTGCAGTCACATCCACTGACATTCCGGAGGCCCATGAACCGGCATTTCATAAAATTTTATCATGTACTTCTCATAGGTTGCATCCTGTGCGCAACGCTTGTGCTGCCCGGAAAAACCGGAGGTCTGCTGGCCGATACGCATGACCCGGCTTCAGATGACACCATGCTGATGTTTGTGGGTCTTAATCTCGATGTATTGACCATTGCCTCCAGGCGGGAGGAAAGCGCATCCCAGGCCCCGGCCATAGCAAATGTGATCACCCGGGATCAGATACGCAAATCGGGCTACTCCTCTCTGGCCGACATGCTGGGCATGACCCCGGGATTCTACATGGCGCCCAAGGAGTGGGGGACTCAGCCATACCTGCGGGGCCTGCCCAATTCCGTTCTGTTTCTATACGATACCGTTCCCATGCACTCCAATATAGATAAAACAGTCCACCCCATTGATCATGAATTGTCAGTGGCTTCTGTCAAGCGGCTTGAGATAATCCGTGGACCCGGATCGGTCCTTTGGGGTCCGGATGCATACGGCGGGATCGTCAATATCGTTCCCATGACCGGAAAGGATGTAAGCGGGGCGGAAACAGGAGTGCTATACAATTCTCATGGCGACCAGGCCGGGGGCTGGCTCAATGCCGGGCAAAGCAGCGGACCCTGGGATGTATTTTTTTCAGCCAGCGGGCGCTACGGCCGGGAAGATGAACGCAGATTTGACCTCGTTGACTTCTGGGATTCAAACGGCAGGCCCGTTTCCCCTGAAGACAGGTTCGGCCGGGGCAAACCGGAAAATGCCCGCTACATGGAAATGACCGGACGCCTGGGTTACCGCGATTTGTTTACCCTGACCGGCCGTTTTTCCGATTTTAAGAAACCTTATACCGTAGAGGCCCGGGATGCCGGCACCTGGTCCGAGTCCAGAAGCACGCCTTTCAGTTTCCTGAAGGCAGAGAGCAAGATGGATATAGATGTTGATTCGGCCGTCAGGTTCATGGGGTATTACAGCAGTGTGCGATCAACCTATGAGGTTATCGACAACTCCTATTCCCCCAATGAACATGCCTGGTATGCGGAAATGATCTATGACCGGCGCTTTCTGGCGGGACGGAGTCTGTTTACCGGCGGGATTTCATACAGGGACCGCAGGGTTGATGATGCTCCGGTCTGGGACAGTTACCTGCCCGAGTATCTTGGACCGGACAATATTTCTTTTCTGCCGGACGTGCGGCAGATCGACTATGACAATACCCTTAGATCCGTATTTGCCCAGTATTCCCATAAATTCGGGAAAATCGATGTCTTTCTGGGCGGCCGCCTGGATGACCACGAGGCATATGCGGACAACTTCAGCTTCAATACCGGCATTGTCTGGCCTTTTTATCCCCGCTGGCAGCTCAAGCTGCTTTACGGCACCGCCTACAGAACACCTTTTGCCAGGCAGCTGATGGAGGAAGAGGAGCCTAACCTGGAAGAAATCGATACGTTTAACGCCCAGCTGACATGGCAGCCTTCCAGCCGGGCCACGCTGAAAGCCTCCGCCTTTGTCAGCAGGATATCGGATCATATCATGCAGGATCCCTATGCCGGCCTGTCCCAGACCAACCATCAGACCCTCAGAGGCCTTGAGGTCAGCGGGGAACTGGAGCTGCAAAAAAACCTAACCCTGTCGGCGAACGCAACTTTTATCGACAACAACGGCCCGGATGAAACCTACCAGTACCTGGCCTATTCCTATATCCGGCCGGATGGCACCATTGAAGATGTGTTCGAGAACATCCGTTATCCATTTGAGACCGGCCCTGAAATGTTTGCCAACATGACGCTGCAGTGGCGGCCCGGTCAGAATCTGTGGATTTTTGGCCGTCTTTCCTATGCCAAAGCCCATGACCTGGTGTTTCCCCGGGGAGAAGTCATCGCAAAAGGACAGGATTATTGGAGCCTTGATGTAAACACCCTGTTTGAAAATGTATTTCAAAGCAAAATGGATTTGAGTGTTTCCTTTCGAAACGTGCTCGACAGGCAGAGCCGGTCGCCGGGCACCTATGAAATGATTTACACGGATCCTTTTGCCGTGGAAGTTGTTTTGCAAAAGAAATGGAATTAGCCGCTTGGTCAGATTTAAACACAGCTGGCTAGATATGACCAGAAAAAGATGCCTGTTTTTACCACCGGGCCTTGTATCTTTTTTATCTCCGGGAAAACAGCAAAATAAAATTAATTTGTAAAAAGAAGCAATCTGGTACTTTTTTTGCATACACTGTGATGACATTGACATTAAACTATCCGGTGAACAAATGAAATTTCTCTGGAACAACCAGTATAACAAATGGAAAAAAAGCCTTTACGGCAGCCTCGTGCTGGCGGCGTTTCTTATTATGTGCGCCCCCGGTCTCGAGGCGGAAGAATCGGCTGCAGAAAAACAGCTTCTGGGCCTGATCAACCAGGCGCGCACCAGCCCGCTGCTAATGGCGGAAATGGCTGGCCTGGATAAAGAGGCGGTCCTGGACTGCTTTGCTGACCGGCGCTACATACTTGAAAACGGTCTGCGCCTCCTTTCCGTAAACCAGAAGCTTGGGCAAACCGCATCAGCCCATACAGAAGAAATGCTGCAATACCAGTATTATGACAACACATCCATTCAGGGGCTCAGCCCCAAGGAGCGGATGGTCGATGCCGGCTACAACCCCCTGGCGGCAGCCGAGCGCATTGGCATTATCGGCTTTCGAAATTTCATGGAATCCGAGCAGGCAGTATGGGAGCTGTTTAGAAACATGTTCCGCGATGAACTGGCATGCGAAAAAAATCAGGACTGGCACATACTGAATCCGGAATTCTCCGAGATCGGCATCAGCGTTCAGGCCGGATCCATGGCGTTTGGCAAAAACAAAACCAATATATATATAACAACCTGCGATTTCGGTGCAAGCAATACCGGCAAGTACGCGGCAAAGAGGCTTTTGCTGCAGACAATCAACCATGCCAGAAAAAACCCGGCCGCGGCAGTGGCCGCCCTGGACATGGATTTTGAGGCAGCTGCCGGGCACCTGGGCCGGAACGGATGGATACTTATGCTGGGGACCTCACCCGTGGCCGTCAATGAGGACTTGTTTGCATACGCGGACGCAGTCTCCACGGAGCTGCCGGCCCCCGGTGAAACAGGGGAGCTGGAAGTGCCCGGGGTATTTTCAATGGATGCATTGGAATCGCTTTACCAGGAGTTGGAATACAGGGCCGAAAAGGCTGTCAGAATATCGGCCGTCTCATTTTTCGGCGATAATGCGCCTGATCCGCAAGAGGCCATGGAAAGCCTTTTTCTGCAAATTCTGGAAGCCGGAATTAAAAACCCGGAAAGGGCCGGGGATCTGATGATACTGAACCCTGACTACACGGAAACAGGGATCGGTTACCGGCTTTTCAGGGTTGAAAATACAGAAGGTATGGATGAATTCTACGGTATGCTGACATGCGTTCTTGCTGCTCCCCAAGAAGCCAGCCCCCGCATTGTGGGCCGGATTTCATGGGGTAATGCAGAAGAGCTGCCGGTCGGCCTGGAAAATGCCGTAGACGTTGCTGATCCTGACATGGTTGAGCGAGCAGATTTGTGTTCCACCAACGGTTTGATGGTAAGAATCGAGGCCGTTCCAGTGGAACAAGGCATAAAAGGGCCTTTTAGTGTATACTTTACAGATCCGGCAGGCGGCTACTCCCTGTCTTTGCCACAAGCCGAAAACCACGCAGGTGCTTTCAGGCTGACTGTGAGCCGTCCCGGAGAAGATGCTGAAAATCAACCCTTGCATTCAGAGGATTTTTCATATTATCATACCCGCAATTTGCTAAAGGATATACAACTGGAAAAGGATGGGGTATCAAATTGAAAAAAAGTTTTTGTTTGACTGGTATTGTTTTTATAGCTATAATTGCCCTGACGTTTTCCGGGTGCACATCGGTAAAAGAAAAACCCGAAGTGAAGGAAAAGGCCGGATTTCAGATCAATATCACCAATTTGCCGGATTTCAAATGGCCCGCGGGACTGGAAAAAGAATATAAGAAATACTGGACATTGCGATATACAGACCAGTTTGAATCCGCCTATGCAATGGAAGCACCACAATTTCGTGAAGCCGTGAATTTCGATCAGTACAAAAACTACGTGGCCCGAACCTCAAATCAGAAACTGGTGGAAATAGAGTTGACCCAAATGGAAACATACGACTCCTTTGACGGCGGCAAAATCGCAGACGTGGGAACCCGCTTCCATCTTGAAAGGAAAAAAGACAGGATAATTCAAAAATATATTGAGGACAAATGGATCCGGATAGACAAGCAATGGTTTCACGGGATGAGAAACAGACTTCTGTTTCCAGATGTGAAATACGAATGACACCTTTTCAATGAATCTGGCTCAAAGTTTGCATATAATTGCCTTTAATACCAAACCACAAACTAAAACAGGATTTTGAAAGGAGGTGGGATAAAAGTTTACACAACAACAGCGGTTGCATATTGAAAAGTACTAATCTCTTTGGACTTTGGATGAAATGGTAACTAAAATTTACGGAGGAAAAAATGAAAAAACTTGGAAAAATTTTTGCAGTTTGCATTCTGGCGACATTTTTCGCCGGTTCTGCAATGGCTGTCAGCCTGGCGCCCAATGGTGTTGGCGACTTGTTGATTTTCCCTAATTACCTTGCCGATGGAACCGGTTGGGAAACCAATCTTAAAATTATAAATACCAAAACCGATGAATCTGTCGTTGCCAAGGTTGTCATCCGCGGTGGCGAAAAAAGCCAGGAGCTGCTGGACTTCTTTATTTATCTGTCTCCGACCGACGTCTGGACAGGGAAAATTTACAATGACAACGGGACCGTAAAGATTTTTTCCGATGACGACAGCATTCGGTCAGGCGGCACCGCTTCTTCTCCTATATGGGGAGACGAACAGCCCGTTGACGAACCTTTGAAAGCGTCGGATTGCGACACTACTTTCTACGGATACTTGGAAGTCTTTGAGGCCTGGAACTCCGGTGCTACTGTAACTACATTCGATTTAAGCGCCCCCCCTGTTGACAAGGATCTTATTTTTGCTGAATTCACTCCGCTGACAGCCAGTGGCAATTTTGATGCAACCCAGAACCCGGATGCAATCGCAAATGCTTTGACCGGTTATTACGATATCAGCTTGCCGACCCTGGGCCTGAGCGCTGCTGACAAGGCTCTGGCTTTTGAGGATTACGACGTTAATGCAAAGCTGGAGCTGGGAGTTGAAACTTTTATCGGGCAGCTTGCAAACACAACCGTTGCTGAGATAGAAACCTGGCTGGCCAAGACCTTTCTTTATATGCCTTACTACAATGACGGTGTAAATTTCAGCGCTCATTTACTGACATTTCCCACAAAAAAGACGACAATCGACACAGACACCTGCGCCATTACAGCTGCTCTGGGGCCCTTCTTCCAGCAGCTTCCTACCGCTGACGGCTATTGTGTAGAGTACGGAATGTTTGACACCAACCACGAGGAGCTTACTCCCGGTGGTGATCCGGACCCGATTTTCTCGCCTGTTCCTGACGAGCAGAAGAGATGGGTGTGCAATGAATGGAACGCACTTCTTCCCGCAGTTCCGAATTACGACTGGGCATGGGATGAAGGATATGTACGGTATGCATTTGAAGAGATAACGACTGTTAGCGATGGTGAGACTGCTCTGTGGACATTTACTGGTGCACCTGTGATTCCCACTGTTGTGAATCTGGGCGCAGATGGACTGAGCCTGGTTGAAGCCTCTTATGACTTTGGAACAACAAGTACTGTTGAATAACTGCTATCTCTATTTACCATGTTTTTCGTTTAAGTTTATTTACGCGTTTTAAATGATATATTCCGGCGGTGTGAAGAGTCGCACCGCCGGAATATTATCGAGATCTCTGCACCTCAAAGAAAATTAAAAAATTTTATACAGGACACATCAACCCATGGAAAATTTTGGGTCTAAAAGGCAATTAAAGACTTATAACAAGTCAATTACTATATTCTGTTTTCTTATCATTGCTTCCGTTTTGCTCTTCAAGCCTTCAAAGGCGTTAGCGCTGCATAGTTTTACCCCGATTTACGACAAAGGCTGGGTAGTCAATTACAAAGATTTGAGTGGCGCATGGACCCAGGAAACCCGTTATGGCTATAAACAGTTTTTTGACCCTTATGATCCGGTTCTCATATGTCAGACCATAGATGAAGAAGCCTGCACATCTCCGCCGCCATGGGATGTATTTTCAATGTCTCTTTCCTCTGAGGCTTCCGGCTATCCTGGCTCCTATCTTACTTACGACTATTTCAGGATTTTTATTCCACCAGGTACCATTGAAATTGATTTTGTTTCTTACCCTGGCCGGGATGATCAGATTGGATATGCAATCCGTTACGGTGCTCCTGTTCAGGGTAATTATGATTCTCTTGATTCTTACAACAGCTATGATTGGGAAAGCACACCCCGGTATCTTTCGTCCTTTGAGGGAAGGGATGTGCTTATCAGAAATGCTGGCGGCAATATTTCAGTGATGGGCCAGGGCGTTTTTCCTGAAGTTGAAGAGGGTGGCTGGCTTTACGTTCGGGTTTTACGCTTTGAGGAAAGGACCAGAATTGTCAAATTCACGATTGTTAAAGAATTTCAAAAA
>JAABTZ010000002.1 GCA_011389605.1 Desulfobacteraceae bacterium | reverse complement strand
ATGGATTTTAAACGAACTTGAAAAGAGGCGTTTCACCCTGGATCAGCTGGTTAGTGAACGTTTTGAACAGAAGGCCCCGGGCATGTCCAGGCGCGACCGGGCTCTTGCATTTGCAATTATCTTCGGGGTTCTGCGATGGCGGGCAAAGCTTGACTGGCATATCGAGGCACTGTCAAGCCGGTCCCTGCCGAAAATAAGGCCCGACATTCTCAATATACTGCGCATTGGCCTTTTTCAGATGCTGTTTTTCTCCCGGATACCTGATTCTGCAGCAGTCAACACGTCTGTGGAAATTGCCAAAAAACATGCCTCCGGAAAAACTGCCGGTTTTGTCAACGGGCTGCTGCGCAATGCAGCAAGGCAAAAGCACTTACTGACTGATCCGGATACGGCAAAGGATCCGCTTGGAGCCCTTGCGGTAAGCCAATCATATCCAGTCTGGCTGATCCGGCGATGGTATAAACGTTTTGGAGCCGAAGAAACCAGGCGCCTGTGCATGTATGTAAACCAGGTGCCGCCCCTGACGCTGCGGACAAATACTCTGAAAATAACCAGGGATGCCTTGATTGAAAAATTGGAGAATGCAGGGGCGGCTGAAAAAATTACTCCGACAAAATATTCACCGGCAGGCCTGTGCCTGCATGGCTCGCGCCTTCAGGTTTTTGAGATGCCGGGCTTTACAGAAGGCCAGTTTCAGGTTCAGGACGAGGCGGCACAGATTGCCGCCCTGGTCCTTGACTGCCGGCCGGGCGAACATATCCTTGACGCATGCGCCGGCCTGGGAGGCAAAACAGGCCACATAAGCCAGCTTATGGAAAACCGGGGCATG
Organism: Desulfobacteraceae bacterium; assembly: GCA_011389605.1. GTDB lineage: Bacteria > Desulfobacterota > Desulfobacteria > Desulfobacterales > Desulfosalsimonadaceae > Desulfosalsimonas. Next base: position 30,385 of record JAABTZ010000002.1, on the reverse strand, counting down.
CTTGAAGCCATGGATTGCGATTCCGGTAAACTAGATACCCTTTCTCTTGAAATGAAACGTCTTGGTGCAGGTATTGTGAAAACCAGAGTTTATGACTTAAATGCCCCCCCGGATCCTTGTGTGTTCGGCCGCTTTGATCGCATCATAGTCGATGCGCCCTGCTCCGGTCTTGGAGTTATCCGCAGAAATCCTGATCTGAAATGGTCTGCAAGGGAGAAAGCCCTCAAGGGTCATGCAAAGAAACAGGAGTTGTTTTTACGCCATGCAGCCGGCCTTCTGCACCTGTCGTCCGGAATACTGGTATTTGCCGTATGCAGCATGGAACCAGAAGAAACCCAAGGAGTAATAACGGCTTTTTTAAAAAACATGCCCGGATTTGAAATTCAACCGGTAAATGAAACCTTTCCCGAGTTTTCGGATTTGACAGACCAGCGCGGGTGTGTGAGCATAATTCCCCACCGGCATGGAATGGATGGCTTTTTTATTGCAAGGCTGAAAAGACGCTGCTTATGATCCGATCTGCTTTCAAATATGTGTTGATAGTCGGCATTTTCTGCGCAGTTGCCGGTTTAAGCGCTTTTTTAACATTGTCATTTTTCATCCAGAGCGAAGACACGGTCATTGTGCCTGATTTGACCGAAAAAAACGCCATCGAAGCCCTGGAGATGCTTTCTGATTTAAACCTGAATACCAAGGTGGCTGCCATGGAATTCAGCGCACATATTGCCAGGCACCATGTTATTCATCAAGATCCCGGACCGGGTGAAACCATAAAAATAAATCGTGACGTATCCCTTATAATTTCAAAGGGATCACGGACCATGAAAGTGCCCAACCTGTCAGGCAGACAGCTGGACCGGGCACGGATCACCCTGGAAGAAACAGGGCTGGCCGCGGGCCATATCGCCTGGGCCCATGATAAGGACTTGCCCCGCGGCCGGATCATGACTCATATTCCAGGCCCGGAAAACGAAACTGAGCAGGGCGGTACTGTGGACCTGCTGGTAAGTGCAGGCCCCAGGACCAGGGCTTTTCTGATGCCGGATTTGCGGAGACGTTTTCTGGATGAGGCTATTCTTTCCATTGAAAAACATCATATGACCCTTGAGAGTCTAAAGTTCATTTATGACCCTTCAAAAACTGAAAACACTGTCACAGGCCAGGCCCCCCCGACGGGATACAGGGTGGAGGAAGGCGAAGCCGTGCGACTTATAATAAACCGTGCACCCGGCAGTCAAAAGGCAGACCGGGACGAAAAAAGGGTGCTTTTCTCCCATCGCCTGCCGCCGGGTTTTTTAAAACAGCGGGTAAGGCTGGAGATGAACGGTTTTGGGACTCATTTTGTATTAATAGATGACCTTATGGAACCCGGAGCCCTTATCTGGACCGTTGTTCCCGAAAACACACAGGCTGCTGTTTTTCTTTATATAAACGGCAAACTCGTTGAATCTGAAGTATATAACTAATTAATTTTTCACATAAACGGCCCCTGACAAAGGAGAATTTTAAATGAAAATGCTGATTGCCCCATCTATTCTTTCTGCTGACTTTGCAAGACTCGGCCAGGAAATCCAGGCAGTGGAAAAGGCCGGTGCCGACTGGATTCACGTGGATGTCATGGACGGCCATTTTGTTCCCAATATCACCCTGGGCCCCATAACTGTTGCTGCCGCCCGGAAGGTGACATCCCTGCCCCTGGATGTGCACCTGATGATCACGGATCCGGATCAGTTTATTCCGGAATTTGCCAAAGCCGGGGCAGACCTGATTTCAGTGCACGCAGAGACCTGCGTGCACCTGCACCGCACAGTGGAACTGATTCGAAGCCACGGCTGCCGCCCCGGAGTGGTACTAAATCCGGCAACACCCCTTGGCGCTCTGGACTGGATTTTAGACCAGCTTGATTTTGTTCTGCTTATGAGTGTGAACCCGGGATTTGGGGGACAGTCCTTTATTGATTCAGCTCTGGAAAAAATCCTGGTTCTAAAACAGACCATTGTCCGTCAGGGGCTTTCAACCCTGATTCAGGTAGACGGCGGTGTTAATCAACAGACAATCGGAAAAATCGCGGCCGCGGGCACGGACGTGTTTGTTGCAGGTTCGGCTATTTTTGGAAGCCCGGACTATGCCCAAACCATCTCGGGCTTTAAAGGCGCCATTGCCGGGATTTCCTCCCCGGCTGCCAGCAACTGAAACCCGCATAAAAAGGAAACAGGCCAGATGGAAACCAAACAGATCCTGGTAATTCACGGCCCCAACCTCAACATGCTCGGCACACGGGAGCCGGAAACCTATGGCAGGCAGAGTCTTGCAGATATAAATGCAGCGCTGGAAAAAGCGGCCCGGGCCAAGAACACAGACATCCAGATCTTTCAGTCCAACCACGAAGGCCAGATAGTCGAGACTATCCAGCATGCACAGGGGGTTTTTGACGCGCTTATAATAAACCCTGCGGCATACACCCATACCAGCGTGGCCATCCGGGATGCGATTTTGCTGCTGTCTGTTCCGGTCATTGAAATTCATCTCTCCAATATATATAAACGGGAAGCCTTCCGGCACAAGTCCATGATCACAGATGTGGCCACAGGGCAGATTTGCGGGCTGGGGACCCATGGATACCTGCTCGCACTGGAAGCGGCCATTAATCTGATACGGAAATGACATGAAACGACTGCTGGCACCCGCGGTCATTTTTATTTCAGGACTGGCCCTTTGCCAGATTCTTTTTTTTCTTCAGGTCCACGCTTCCAACCTGGAACTGCTGGCCGGACTTGCCGGACTTGATGAGGCCGGATATCTTTCAATCCCTGCACAACAGGCAAGGAACGGACTTGGTCTGGCTGGCCCGGCTTTTTTCGGGGCTTTGTTTTTCACCTGTACCACAGGGGCCGGGCTTGTATTTTTGGCTTTGGCTGTGGCATGGGTGCGCCGGAGGGTCTTTCCAAAGACCCGGGTTTATACGGCCCTGCTTTTTGTTCTCTGGCTGGTGTTGGCTGCCGCAGTCAATCAAAACGGCATTAATCCAGAAGCATTGATTGTGTTTATCCTTATTCCGCCGGCTGTTTACTGGCTGGCTGTCAAGTGGCTGCCTGAAACCGGCCAGGGCGGCAGCGCCAGGATTGTCTTTGTGCACGTTATTGTCATTTTGGCCGCAAGCCTTGCCTGGATGCCGCGGATGGATAAAAACGTGTTTCTCGATATCCGGGATTTTCTGCTTCTTTCCCATCCTGCCGGTAAAGCTGTCAATGATTTCTATTACCGCTACACCCTTTATCCGGCTTACATGTTTAAACCGCTTCACCACAAAACCCTTAAGCCCTGCCATCTGAATGCCAGTGATCCCAGGCGGTTTAAACAAGTGGCTTCCCTGCTGATTTCCAGGGATTACCTGCCGGTTGACAAAAATGCTGCCTGCCAGCTGGTTATAAGCGAAAAAAACGGGTCTATTGGGTTTGCATCTGCATCCAAAAACACAGTGTTTCTGGAAACCAGCCTGGAATCCTTTAAATCCGATCCGGGAAACATACTTTTTCGGGTTTCGAAAAAATCCGACCAATACGGATTTTTCAGAGAATTTACCATGACAGGCCTTGCCACGGCTTTTCCCCTTGGCCTGTATGTGCTGGTCCATGCAGCAGGCTGTTTGATATTGTTTTTTATCCGGTCTCCTGTAATACGCTCCACTGCTGCTTGCCTCCTGTGCCTGTGCCTGGCTCTGGCGTGCCTTCTGCCCCTTGGCCGAAATGACGGCAGCATGGCGGCTGCAGATGAAATCCGCGCAGCGCTGGGATCAGATGACTGGCGCACCCTGCGAAATGGCCTGAAGTCACTTGCATCCACGGGCAAAGATCCTTTCAGATACGGGGTTGATGCCGCCTTGATGCAAAACCCTCATATTCCGGTGCGTTACTGGATGGCCCGCTGTCTTGCCGGTACCAACAACGCCGGGGCCCTGGACATGCTTATTAAAATGACAGATGATCCCCACATCAATGTAGCCTGTGCGGCCTGGGCCAGCCTGGGTCATATTGGTAAAAAATCAACACAAGAATTTGTTCTGGAACGCATCAAAAGCATGAAACACTGGTATATTCAGCAATATGCATATTACGCCCTGAGAAATCTAGGATGGAAGCAAAACCTTTCACATTTGCCTGCCGACCCCTGATTGCAGCGGTTCTGGCAGTAACAGCCCTTGAAGCAGCGTGCGCATTTATTCTGCCGGGACCATGGCTTTTGCGGACTGGTGCGGTGCGCGTCCTTGAGGCCATTGTGATCATAGCAGTTGCCCGTATATTTTATCCTGACGCCAGGCTTCCGGGAATATTGCCCATGGAAGCAGCCGCCGGGATAAAAAAAGGGCTGATCTGGTCGGCTGGTTTTGGTGCTCTTGCAGGAATAAGTGCCGCAGCCCTTTACCTTGCCGGATATGATCCAGTCAGGATAACAGGCATCAGTCTGCCCAAGGAACCAGGCCAGATCATTATGCTTTTTTTTGTGGGCGGGGTTATAGGACCGGTTGCAGAAGAATTGTTTTTCCGGGGAGTAATTTTTGCCGCCCTGCGGCGCTGGGGAGCTGCTGCCGCCATTTTGGGAAGCAGCCTTGTCTTTGTAATGGCCCACTTCAGCAATGGCGGCATTGCAGTCACCCAAGCCGTGGGCGGCCTTGTTTTTGCTTTTGCCTATGAAATTGAAAAAAATCTTCTGGTGCCAATAACCATCCACGTGCTGGGCAACCTTGCCCTTTTTGCCGCAGGACTGCTGGCAGTATTTGTCTAACCCAGGTGTTGAACTGCAATATTAAACATTCGCCTGATCGGCTCAGCGGCTCCCCATAAAAGCTGGTCTCCCACAGTAAACAAGCTCAGATACTCCGGGCCCATATTCATTTTACGGATGCGTCCCACTGGCACCGCAAGTGTTCCGGACACGGCCGCGGGCGTCAGTCCGGCAATGGTTTCCTCTTTGGTGTTTGGCACTACCTGAACCCACTCGTTGGCAGATGCGATCATGTCGGTGATCTCATCTACGGGAACATCTTTGGTGAGCTTGACGGCAATAGCCTGGCTGTGGCTTCTCATGGCCCCAATGCGCACGCAGATGCCATCTATGGGAATCGGGCTGCGGGTCTGAAGAATCTTGTTTGTTTCAGCAAACCCCTTCCATTCCTCCCGGGTCTGGCCTGACTCCATGGGACTGTCAATCCAGGGGATCAGGCTCCCGGCAAGGGGCACCCCAAAATGCTCTACCGGAAAATCACTGCCCCTCATGGTATCGATCACACGCCGGTCGATTTCCAGAATTGCCGATCCAGGATCGTCTATCAGCGCAGCGGCAGACGAACTGATGGATTTCATCTGGGCAACCAGTTCGCGCATATTTTTGGCTCCTGAACCGGAAGCGGCCTGATAAGTCATGGAACTCATCCATTCTACAAGGTTGTTTTCAAACAGGCCGCCTGCTGCCATGAGCATCAGACTGACAGTGCAATTGCCGCCGATAAAATTCTTAACCCCTCCGGCAAGGGCTTTTTCAATGACATCCCGGTTTACCGGATCAAGAACGATAATGCTGTCGTCTTCCATGCGAAGGGCAGAGGAGGCATCGATCCAGAAACCCTTCCAGCCCCTGCCGCGAAGTTCTGGATAAACCTTTTTGGTGTAATCCCCTCCCTGGCAGGTGACAATAATGTCCATGTCTGCCAGCAGTGCCGTGTCATGGGCATCAGCCAGGGGAGGAACCGGTTTTCCGATATCCGGTCCGGCCTGACCCGCCTGGGAGGTGGATGCGAAAAGCGGCTCAAAATCATTAAAACCACCTTCTGCCCGCATGCGATCCATGAGCACCGACCCCACCATGCCCCGCCATCCGATAAAAGCGACTTTTAACATTTTCACTCTCCTTATAAATTTGATGAGCCTGTAAAAAGTCTTTTTTACAGGCAGTGTTAAGTAAAAGACGGACTTTAGTTATAAGCCGTCACTATTTTTTGTCAACCGGCAATTTAATATGCCAATTGCCTGCGAGCTTTTCATTTTACTATTTTACCGTCTCGGCAATGCCATTGAAATATGGTTGAAATGCTGATATATACTATTAAAAGTTGAAGTGGTTTTTTTAAAGGTGATGGTCTCGTAAAAAGTCGATTTCGGACGGCAAAGTAAAAAGTCTGATTTCAAATAGGGCCGTAAAAAATTCAAGATCAAGGCTTGCGCGATTTCGAAGAATGCAGCGTACTTAGCCGTACGTGAAATTCTGAAAAATCACGCGTATCGCAGATATTGGACTTTTTACGGTTCCATCAAGTTTGCCCGGATATAAAGAGCTGTCATGCCCATATACGAATATAACGCATTAAACGTCAAAGGAAAAACCGTAACCGACATCATTGATGCGGAAAGCGTGTCGGCTGCCCGGCAGAAACTGCGGGCCTCACGGATATACCCGGTCTCCATACGGGAGGTCTATGGCACAGCATCCAAACGCACCGGCCGTCTTGAGCAATGGCTGCCCTCCCTTTCTTCCAGGGTCCGGCCCGGCGAGCTTGCAATCATGACCAGACAGCTGGCGACTCTTCTGCAGGCCGGATTTCCCCTGGTATCAGCCATATATACTTTAATCCCCCAGACCAGATCCAAAGTTTTAAAGCGGATACTTTCCCAAATCAAAGATGCCATTGAAGAAGGCACGGACTTTGCCTCGGCCCTGTCCAGGTATCCGGAAACCTTTTCTCCCATCTACATCAATATGGTACGTTCCGGTGAATCCTCGGGAACCCTGGAACTGGTCTTAAACCGTTTGGCGGACATCACTGAACGCCAGCAGGCCCTTTCCAACCGGGTGCGCTCAGCCATGGCCTATCCCATCCTGATGCTGATAGTTGGTGTTTTGATCCTGATGTTTCTTCTGACCTATATAGTGCCAAGCATTACAGCCATTTTTACAGACATGGACCAGGCCCTGCCGGCGCCAACCCGGTTGCTTATAGGTGTAAGCAATTTTTTAAAAACCGGCTGGTGGATTCTTGTTCTTATAATTGTAGTGCTTTCAGCCGGGCTGCGGCATGCAAAAAAAACCAAACAGGGTGCATACTGGCTTGATAAAACATTTTTGCGCATCCCTCTTGCAGGCAGCCTGAAAACCAAGCTGGCGGTTGCGCGCTTTTCACGCACCCTTGGCTCCCTTCTGGAAAACGGGGTGCCCCTGATGTCAGCGTTGGATATAGTAAAAAATATCGTGGGCAACCGGGTGATAGCAGAGGCAATTGAAGCAGCTGCGGCCAACGTGGAAAAGGGCGGAGGGCTTGGCAAATCCCTGGAGACCTCGCCGTTTTTTCCGCACATTGCCATTCAGATGATCCAGGTGGGTGAAAACACAGGGGAGCTTGAGGCCATGCTGGGAAAAATGGCAGATATTTACGAAAACGAGGTGGAAAGCACTGTTTCGGGGTTAACGGCTATGCTCGAACCCACAATTATCCTGGTAATGGCTGTTGTGGTTGGATTCATAGTTTTATCCATAATCCTGCCAATATTTGAGATGAACCAGATGATCGGCTGACCCGGTCCATGGCGGCGCTGCAACCGGCAAAGACCATGGTGTTTTCTCAATGGCCGGCAGGCCTTTTCGATTCTGCAAGTTCCCGGTAATGAGACTTGTCGTTGGCAAGCATCATTCCGTCCTCAAACTTTATTCTGCCCTTTCTGTAAAGATTTGCAAGTTCTATATCAATTGACGTGAAGTCCTCCGTACCCTGTTGCATCTGACTGCGGATCTGGTGGATCTTTGCTTCCCGGATAATGTTTTTTATCCTGGATGAATTTATCAGGCGCTCCAGGGCAAGCACCCGGCCGCTGTTGTTGCCAAGGGGTACAAGGCGCTGGGCCAGGGAAACGATAAGGGAGTCGGCCAGCATCATTCGTATCAGGTTCTGCTTGTGAGGCTCAAACATCTGAATTGTATTTTCAACGGCAACAGTGGAATTTGCCGCATGCATGGTGGTAATTACCAGATGTCCCGTGTAAGATGCCTGAAGCGCAATTTCAAAACTTTCCTTGTCACGCATCTCCCCTACCACAATCACATCCGGTGCCTGGCGAAGAACGGATTTTAAACCCGAATAAAACGTGGGCGTATCCACGCCCACTTCCCGCTGGCTGATATTGCTTTTTTTATGTTTGTGCATGTATTCAACCGGGTCTTCCAGGGTGATGATGTTATAACGTTTATGGTTATTGATCATGTCCACCATGGCATACAGGGTTGTTGATTTGCCGTGCCCGGCCGGTCCGCTGACAATAATTAATCCAGACGGCTTGAGCGCGAAATCCAGGAGCCATTGGGGCAAATTGAGCTGCTCGGGTGACGGGATGGTCTCAAGCACAGGCCGGATTGCAAGGGCAATGGAATTGCGCTGATTGTAGGCATTGACCCGAAACCGCCCGATGCCCTGATAGGTAACCGAAAAATCAACATCCCTGTTGTCGACAAAGTCGTTCCATTTATTGTCCGGCATCATTTCCCGGGCGTATGCTTCACAGTCAGCCGGTGTAAGAGCGGGGCTCGACAGGCGCTGAAGCTCATTGACTATGCGCAGTGACGGCGGCGCTCCTGCGGTTAAAATCAGGTCGCTGGCATTTACACTTACTGCCTTTTTCAAAAGAGCCGGCAGCTTTGTACCGCTTTTGACTTTTTCTTTTCCAAGGCTGGATTTTTCTTCCAGTTCTTTTCCCCGGATTCTTTCCGATGGCTTTGCCACAAGAGTCTCAATGGCTGCTTCCATCATAAATGCCGGCACAACCACCGGGTCGATTTTTTTACCAAGCGAAAATTCAAGTTCACTGATTGTGATAAGATCCTTGGGATTGACCATGGCCAGGGTCAATTGATTGCCTTGAAGGGCAACGGGTAAAATTTTTTTTTCCCTGACCTTTTTATGTGGGATGGTTTTTAGCACCTGGGGTTCAATATCGGTTTCAAACAGGTTGACCGCACGCACTCCAAACTGGGAGCTTAAAAAATTAAGCAGGTCCTCCATGTTTATATAACCCAGTTCCAGAAGGATGGATCCTATATGTTCGCTGACCTGGCTCTGGCGTTTTAAGGCTTCCTGAAGCTGTTTCTGATTGATGAGCCCCAGCTGGATCATCAGCTCACCGAAGCGCATCTTGTGAATATTTACAAAAGCATCCCTATTATCCGTATTGCCTGTTTTTGAATTCATAGCCTTCCCCTGTTGTTAAAATGCACAGTGGATTGCAAGCATTGCACCTTTGGGCTGAAAATGCAGGGAGACCTCAGGCCCGTGATCGGCCTTAAGTTTTTGGATGAATCCCTGCCTTGCTCTCTGGTTATACTTGTGAGCACTGGTGATGCCGCCTGCGATACTGCCGGAATAAAACCCCAGACCCACAAGACCGGTAATGGCTCCCAAAGCAGACAGATCCTTGTCAAAACACTGCCAGGATGCTGCCGCAAGAGCTGCGGTCAGAAAAAAAGCAACGCCTGACTCCCGGTAACGGCCCGTGTACAGATACCCGCCCCCGGGCACCACAGACATCATGCCCGCGGCCAGGGGGCTTTTGTATTCTATTTTGCCGGGATCATCTATGGCTGAAAGGATTAAGCCGGTATGGTGGAGTTTTTGATTCTCCCGGGTAATTGAGCCAAAAGCCTTTCTTGCCCCGGATATATTGCCGGCTTCAAGAAGAAGCCAGCCTGTGCTGTTTAAGGCCCGGTCCCTGACCTGGCGGTCTTTTGTTTCGCCAATTATCTGCTGAAGAATCCGAAGGGCGTTATCAGTTTCGTTGAGTTTCTGGTAACACCGGCTGATCATGAACCTGGACTCCAGGGCATCGTTGCTTGCGGAAAACCTTTTTATCACATTATCAAAGGCATCCATTGCCGATCTGTATTGCTGATTGGAAAAAAAAGCCATGCCTGCCTTAAAGGCTGCATGTGGAGCCCGTGAATCATCAGGAAAAAAATGAACAAATCTTGCAAATTCGGTGGCAGCTGCTTCATAGTCCTGTTTTTCAAAAAGTTGATCGGCAAAGCCGTAGGCAGAATCAGGAGTAACGCACCACTGACCGGCCTGCAGCGGTAATGCTGAGAGGCAAAACACAATAACACCTGCAAACAGAGCATGAGCCCATTTCATGAATTTATTCCAATACAACTTAGGCGGCTTTGTATAAAGCTGTTTACCCCGCTGTTTCTGATTCCAGATGGGGCCGTAAAACGTTAACACTTTTCAGTTCTGGGTCACCCGCAGCACCTCTTCAATGGTTGTAACACCGCTTAGCACCTTTTCAATGCCATTTTGATACAAGGTGGTCATGCCAAGACGCACTGCTTCATTTTTGATCCTGTGTGAATCATAGGTTTTTAGAACCAGGTTCTGGAGCTCCTGCTTTAACTCCAAAATTTCATATATAGCCACCCGGCCCCTGTATCCGCTATTAAAGCAACTGCTGCATCCTACGGGCCGGTAAAACACTGAATTTTCGGCCTGTTCCGGGGTCAGGCCCAGGCGTTCCAGAGTTGCTTTATCCGGGGCATAGGGCTGTTTGCACTCATTGCACAGCACCCGCAAAAGCCTTTGTGCAATCACTGCAATTACAGAAGAAGATATCAAAAACGGCTCTATTCCAAGGTCCACCAGGCGGGTAATGGCGCTTGCGGAATCGTTGGTATGAAGGGTGGAAAAAACAAGGTGCCCGGTAAGTGCTGATTGCACGCCGATTTCAGCGGTTTCAAGATCGCGCATCTCCCCGATGAGAATCACATCCGGGTCCTGGCGCACAATTGATCGCAGGCCCCGGGCAAAGGTGAGTTCTATTTTAGGATTCACCTGAATCTGGTTTACGCCCTTAAGCTGGTATTCAACCGGATCTTCAATGGTTATTATGTTTATATCCGGCGAATTAAGGCTGGAGAGTACCGCATACAAAGTCGTGGTTTTGCCGCTGCCAGTAGGGCCGGTCACCAGTATGATGCCATGGGAATAGCTGATAAGCTGTCGTATCTTATCAAGCTTTTCCGGCGACAGCCCGAGTTCAGACAGGTTAAACAAAGAACCGGACTTGTTTAACAGGCGCATAACCAGCCGCTCCCCGTACTGGATCGGAATTGTTGAAACCCGGACATCTATGCTCTGGTTGCCGATTCTAACCTCAAAACGTCCGTCCTGGGGAAGACGCTTTTCGGCAATATTCATGCTGGACATGACCTTGATACGGGAAACAAGAGAGGCCTGCATCCACTTGGGCGGGGTTAACATGTCATAGAGAATGCCGTCCACCCTGTACCTGATTTTTAAGCTGTATTGTTCCGGTTCGATATGAATATCGCTGGCCCCTATTTTTACAGACTGGGAAATCACGTGGTTTACAAGCTTTATAATCGGGGCATCACTTGTATCATCGAGCAGGTCAGCTGTTTCTTCAATTTCGCTGATGATATCACCGCCGTTTTCCTCCATGTCTGCGACAAGCTGTTCAGCTGTATCCCGGCTGCTGTCAAATGCCATGTTGATAACCGAATATATGGCATCCCTTGGAGAGAGAACAAGATCGAATTCATCTATTTCCAGAAGCCTGGCAAGATCGTCCAGGGGCTGAAAAGCCGAGGGATCATTAACGGCAATTACGGGACGCTCCTGCTTGCTCATAACTTCACTGTCCGGTGCGCATGCACGGCAAATTGGGACCATGGCATACTTTTTTAAAAACTGGATGGGAACCTTGCGGGCAAACCCGGTATCAAAATTATCAAGGGGAAGCTTGGCCCAGAACGGCAAATCATAGAGCCGGCCAAAGGCCTGGAGCAGCTGGCTTTCGGTTAAAATCTTTTTTTTTAGCAGGACCTCGGACAAAGGCGCATTCTGCTCTTTTGCAAGACGCCTTGCCTCGGCAAGATCTTGCTGATCTACGTCAAAATCCCGGCTGAGGATATCGGACAAATGTTGTTTCATTACCGGAGTTCTTCTGATAGGTTATTTTTCGGTGAGCCGTAGAGCTTTATTGATTCTTCAGGAACCTGGCGCATTTCATCTTTTCTTTTTTCATAAAATTCTGCAGCCTCTTCAGGGGCTGCCATGACCTGGGGGGTTAAAAATACAAACAAATTTGTCTGTTCATTGGCCCTTGCCATTGACTTAAACAGCCACCCAAGACCAGGAATATTTCCCACACACGGCACCCTGTATTCTGTTTTAGACAGGCTTTCATCAATCAGGCCTCCAATGACAACCGTATTTTTGTCATTGACCTCCACCACGGTTTCAATGGTTCGTTTCAGAGTTGTGGGCTGGAACTGGTCAGTGGTGGTTTCAAGCTTGGTTACTTCCTGGATCAGTTCCAGGCGTATTTTGCGATCCTTGTTGATCTGTGGCGTTATTTCAAGCATGATGCCCACGTCCTTATATTCGTAATTGCTGTAATTGGTCTCCCCGGTTGCTGCCCGGGTGAGATAAGGAATATTTTTCCCCACCCGGATCTTGGCAGTCTCGTTGTCTGTTGTCAGAATCTGGGGTGTTGACAGGATCTGAACATCCCGGTCCTTTTTATAAGCCTGGATCATGGCCCGGATGGTGGGAAAGGAAATGCCGCCCACCTCTATGTTTTCACCAAGAATCCCCAGGGCAAATCCCGGCGGCAGTAATGCGCCGCCCCCGGGAACCTGGGGAACCGTAAAATTGTATCCCCTGTCGCCGCCCATGGCCCCGCCTGAAAAACCGCCGCCATACACGCCTTCCCGGTCCTGGTGGCTTGCTTCGCCTCCGGCCAGCCATTCCGCACCCAGACGAAAGGATTTGTCCTTGCTCACTTCCATGATCAGACATTCTATATAAACCATGGATCTTGGCACATCGAGCTTTTCAATCACTGATTTCAAAATATCGTAATCATCCTGATCTGCCATGATAATCAGGCTGTTGGTTGCCTTGTCAGCCTTTAGCTTCACTGAGTCGGAAACCAGGGGCGCCTCTTTTTTGCCCTCTTCACTGCCTTCCCTTGAAGGCAGTTCCTGGAGAACAGCCACAAGCTCTTCAGCCTTGGCGTTTTCAAGATAGTAAACATGAATTCTTTCCTTGCCTTTGGGCATCTGCTTGTCAAGTGCTTCAACAAGGCTTCGAATTCTTTGCACATCAGGCTCACTTGCCTGGAGCACTAAAGTATTGGTCCGCCTGTCAGCAACGGCTGTGATATTCTGATCCTCGGGCCGGCGGCCTCTCTGGGGCGTGTTAAACACAGAGCCAATAATCCTGACCATTTCCTCTGCGTCTGCATATTCAACCGGAAGAATTAAAATTTCCCGGCCCGTGCCGGGGGTATCGATTGCATCTATGATACGCAGCAGTCTTTTGATATTGGAGTAGACATCAGTGACAATAAGAAGATTGGTGGGGGCGTAGGAAAGAATCACGCTGCTTTTGGAAATAAGGGGTGCAAATATCTGCTTGACCTCCTCGGGATTTGCGTATTTTAAATGGATCAACTGGGTGACAATCCTGTCTTCGGATGAATCAGCCTCCCTTTCCAGTTTGGTTTCAATGCTCATGGTCCTGGCATATGGCGCAGGAATTATCTTGGTGATTTCTCCTGCATCCACTGTTGCAAAACCGTGTACGTCCAGCACGGATTCAAAGACCTTGTAGACCTCATCCACGGAAATCTGGGTCGGGGATATAACCGTGATCTTGCCCTTGACCCGCTGGTCCACGATAAAATTGCGCCCCGTGAGTTCACTTATAAATTTGATAAAAACATTGATGTCAACATCGTTGAAATCAATGGAGACATATCTGCCCGACTGATCTTGCTGAGTGTCGCTGTTTTGCGCATAAACCGGGCTGACAGACACTGCATTAAAAAAAAGCAGACTCAAGCCGATAATGGCAGCACCTGAAAGCAAGCCCAAAAAAAACGATTTGCCCTGTTGCCGCTGAACCCTGTTCATAATGTTTTCCCCGTTGTACTCCACAATTTAATCGATCTGGTAAAAAACCGTCTGCCGGCTGCCCTCACGCTGAATCTCCAGTTCAACCTCGCTGGAGGATTTCAGATTTTCATAAAAGCTCATGGCATCTTCCACGGACCTGATCTGCCTGCCGTTGACTCCTTTGACAATATCGCCGCTTTCCAGGCCCATTTCAGAAAAGATGGAACTTTTCTGTATCCCGCTGAGCATGATGCCGCTGGGCTGTCCGTTTTCAAAGTACGGCCTTATCCGGACCTGACGCATGAGATTGTTGATATCCTGCATGGCACTATCAATATCTTCTCTGGCAACATTTACGGTTCTGGGCGAGGTATCCCCTGGAGGCTCCCGGGGATCTGAGATCCTGGTTTCTGCAGGCTCGGAGACTCTGCCGGAATGATCCTCCAGTTCCTCCATTTCAAGAATTTCATCTTTTCCATCCACGGTAAGAACGACTTTTTTGCGAAGAATCATTTTAATAAAGGCTTGTTCAATAGTATCGCCCTGCTGGTACAAAGCCTGCTTCCGCTTGGATTTTTCCTCTATGACAGCGTAGGATTTTTTATCTGTTCCTGTAATAGTCCCCCACAGAGTTAAATTAAGCTGTGTCTTTTCCAGCTCTTCCAGCTCCGAGGCATCCATGGTTTCCTTTGGCCGAGGCGCTTGCTCGGTTTTAAACAAATCCCTTTCAACAACACTGGCATAATTGTCAAACTGGCTGCTCTCAGTCCGCCTGCCTTCCGAATCCCGGGCCTGCTTTTGATTCTCGCGGATTTCAGGCATATTGTGCCCGGGTGCAAAGGAGTGCAGCTTTGCCGACACAAGATCGTAGAACAGATCAACGCAGATAAAAACTGCTGCGGCAACCAGCAACAAACGAACAATTTTAAGGCTTAGCTTAACCATGGCTTCAGGCCGCTGTGGTTTTTTAATTACAATCGCGTCCAGCCAGCCGGGCTCACCGGACAGACCAGGACGGATCTTTGACGGTTCCGGAAATGCGCACCGGAATACCTTTTTCATTGAGATATTTTTTTGGCAGCATCCCGCCAACGGTTTTGAGCAGGGCCGGGTGCGGTTTTATGGACAGTGACAGCTGAATCTGGCTGTTTTCAACCGGCTGTCTGAGCAAAATCCGGCCGCTGCCCTCCCCTGAAAACTGACTTCCGTCCAGGCGCAGACCGGCAATATTTAAACGCTGGTTTTCAATTTCAAGATCCGCCTGAAAATACCGGAATGTAAACTCCGTTAATCCGAAAACTGCCGGTTCAAGGCTCACAGTGCACTGCCTGGCCCTGAGCTGCGCTGAACCGCTTCCTGTTTGGCCGGGTATTCCTCCGCTGAAAACAAGTTCACCCTCAAGACTGCCTGAAACAGTTTTTCCGCTTATGTTCCGGATTATATGAAAGGACTCCATGTCCACGTCTTCCAGCTCCATTTCAAGAGCAATCTGCGGCACGCCGCCGGCATCTTCCAGTTCCAGCCAGCCAAGTGCGCTTCCCCCTCCCAGATCAGCCCTGAAATTTACTGCACGGCTGTTATTGAACATTTTTCCGTATACCGGAGATACGGCAGCGCGATCCAGCTGTAGAGCATCCATCTGTTGATAGGTTAAAACAACGCCTTTCAGCACAAGCGCAGGCGGAAAACCCGGGGAGAGATGATCAATCTCAGCGGATATTACGTTATTACTGGTACTTTCCAATTGATACTGAAGGTATTGCTTCACCGCATCCGATGGAAAAAGAAAATACAGAAAAACCACCACCAGTGCGGCAATGTAGAATATCCAGGAAAGAATTTTTTTTGTATTTCTCATTACAGGCAATGCAACCATTTTTCTTTGTATAGGCTAAAAGGAATATGACAGCCCAAGCTGTAGTCAACCATGCAAAACGTCATGCTTCCACTGTCTCGGCCTGCATGACCACGGAAAGCAGGCCGTCGGTTTCCCCGGTCTTTGAAATCGACAACCTGTTAACACGAACCATGTTATCAGAGGTTTCCACCCTGAACAGATAGGCGGCCAGATCCTCCAGGGTAACCTCCTGGAACTTGAGCTCAACGTAGGATATCTTTATGCCCGCGGCCTCATCCGTGGTGCTGCTGGGTTTCATGTAAGTAATGTTTTCCTTTATACGTGTTTCTCCGGCGGCCCGGTCCATGAATGAAAACAATGTAAAGCCCTCAGGCCTTACTGCGTAACGCCCCTGAGCCCTTTGTGCATTGCTTTGAAGCAATTGATACTGGCGATACATCTCACCCATGTCTGCAAGGGCAGCCTGCCTGGTTTCCAGCCTCTGGCCAAGCTCTGTGCGTTTTTCAAATACGGGCTGGATCAGCACCTGAAAAAATAAAAAAACCAGGACAAAGGCGGCTCCTGCAAATACCACCAGCCTTTCCCTGCGATTTAAATTAATTATTTTCTGCATCAGTTTATTATCCGTTTTCGCACTTTTACGGTTGCACTTCAGCCAGATCGATCCTGATCCGGAAACGTACCCGGCCAGAGGCTTTGTCCGTGTTGGCCGAACTGATTGTTATCCGGCTGAAGAGGGAAGATTTTTCCAGCTGCATCTTTATATCATCTACTGCATTGAATGTGTCGGTCAAACCCGCCAGCTGAACACTGTTATCCCCGCGGACAAAACGGGTAATGACCACATTGATATTGTCTGAAACCAGTTCACTGATATCTTTTAGAATATCTATGTTTGGAATATCTGCCCGACTTTCCCGGGCAAAAACGTTCTGCTCTTTTAACCGGTCAATACCTGCGCGCATCTGCTGCACCGGATCAACAATCCGGGTGGCTTCCGGGAAAGTTTCTCTGAAAATGGATGTGATCTGCCCGTCGACTTCTGAGATCTGCTGCTGCAATTTACGGTTTTCAAACACCACCTGAAACATCATTACAAGAAAGACCAGAACTGCCAGTATGCCTGTGCTGATAAGCTCGGTCCTGTTTTCCGCCCAGTACTTCTGCAAAAAATGATGGCTGCGGTTAAACTGAAAAGGACGGATACCCGAAGTTTCAATTCCTGTTAAGCTGACAGCCCCGTTTGCCGAAGGCCCGACAAGAAGGTCGTCTGCTGCCGGCACATAAAGCCTGGTATCAGCTGCTACATTAACCAGCTTAACCTCAATGCCCAAATCCCTGGCCAGGATGTCCAAAAAGGCATCAGGCAGCTCATCGACTCCGGACACCATTACAGCATATATTTCCGGATCCGTGTCGTAAAGGGATTCAAAAGCAGCCAGCATGCGGCTGACACCTGAAGATACGGCCTTTGCGGAATCCGCCGGGTCTTTTGCAGCCCCTGTGCGCAGAGTACGAATCAGATGTATTTTGTTGTCAACCACTATACAAGCAGCTGCATTGGAGCCGTCAATGTCGAGCAGGAGAAAATTTTTCCCCGCAGCCTCCGAATACCTGGCAATGCAAAGTGCCGTTGCAGCCGCACCAATGGTGATAACCCCGGGGTTTAAATCATATCTCCGGAAAATTTCCTCAATAATATTAAGTTTTCTGGTTTCCACCGCGGCAACGATCAAATCGGTCTGCTCTGCCTGCCGTACATGCAGAAAATCCACTTCAAGGTCATCAATCTCATAGGGCAGAGTCGGCTCAAGCTCAAAGGGGAGAACCTGGCGGATTTTTCTGGTATCTTTGAAAGGCACCTGCAGGTTCCGAAAAGAGACCTCCGAAGACGCAATGGAAACAAGGCAGCCGGCACCTGAAACCGGAAGTTCATCGACTATCACTCCAATAGCCCAGGCAAGCCTGTCTCCAGGCCCGGATACATCGGCAGGTGCATCCAGAAAGGAAATGCTTCTGTGTGCTTCTATGCGGTTTCCCTTCAGGGCGGTCCGCACCAGCACAGCGCATATTCCCTGCTTCCGGATATCAATTGACAGTATACGATTGCTCATAGACGTTTCATAACAATACGGCTGATTTTTTTATCTGTTCAGGCTTTAAAAAGGCCTGCAATAAGCTTTTGGCGCAAAACCCGATTATTTATATCCTATTTATATTCCCAGTTCAATACCATACATTTCCACTTGCCCGTTTCTTCGGCCTGTTCCCGCCTGAGAATCACCGTGGCCGCCATCCTGCTGTCATTTAGCCGGGCTTCACACCTGACACGAAATAAATCACTTTTAACTGTAACCAGAGATGAGTCAATCTCCACGTCTTCCATGCCCGGAACCTGCTGATACCAGCTTGGACTGCTCAGATCATAGACATATTCCCCGCCTGCGGTTTCCTGCCTGAAGGCGGCCAGCTCAGCTGCCAGAAACTCATGGCCCATTGGCATCAGGGCGGCAAGCACCGGCACCTCCGCGGTATTGATATTTATTTTGCCTTCATAGGTAAAATCATGCCGGTCTTCCGGGGCGGGGCTGATGCCGTGTACGGTTATAAAATTGCTGATACCTGCATTTTCATCCATATGGGAAAACAGCTCAGCTGTGACGTTGCGAACGCGCAAAAGCTCCGATACATGCCGGAACGGGCCGTTTCTGCATGTATAAGGCCGATCAAGGCTCTGGTAATAGTCTGACTCCGCACCGGTCAGGCCGGTAATGGCATCATCATCGCCTGAATCAAGCCAGTCCTTAACCGGGTTTATAATCATATCAGGTTCCAATGGCTCTGAAAACAAGTGTGTTAGATCCTCGTCCTGCTGTGCTATGAGCATATCCAAAAAACGAAGCCACAGCTCGCGCTGACTGGGCTGAAACTGCCGGCCTTCGGGAAACTGCACCAGGGCGTTTATCTGAAGGCGGGACAATTCATCTGTGATTACAAGGCTTAGTTGGTCTTCTGCAAACCCGGCTTCCTGCAAAACTTCCTTTACTTTTTCCGGGTCTGCCCAGTCTTCCTGGACCGAATCCACTTCTGTCTGTTCCTTGTCCTGAACAAGGATCATTTCCGCCAGACTGATGCCTGAAT
Source organism: Desulfobacteraceae bacterium (assembly GCA_011389605.1). GTDB lineage: Bacteria > Desulfobacterota > Desulfobacteria > Desulfobacterales > Desulfosalsimonadaceae > Desulfosalsimonas. Next base: position 11,439 of record JAABTZ010000002.1, on the reverse strand, counting down.
CAATCCGGTCTCTTAAGGTTAAGCGGTCACGACTTGCGCCGCTGCGGGTAACCGAAGATCCCACCTGCCGGTTTAGCTCAAATGCCACGGCCACCAAGACCGTGATAATAGTCAGTGTTATCAGCAGTGCAATACCTTTGTTGTTATCTTTCAACACGTTCGAGAGGCTCCCGGCAGACCGGCATGAAAACCCGGGTGAAAAATGGATATTCACCCTGCCCGGTCTTTATTTTAAAAAAAATTTCCACGGCCGTTGGCGTGGCATACTTAACATTTTCATCAGAAGAATTCCAGGTCTCAAATGTATTGCCTTCATTATCAAAAAAGGTAAATTTCAACTCCGTGACATTCGTGCACAGCACGGGATCATCGCCAGGCTCGGTATCATATGGATCCACATCATATGGAAACGGCCGGTCGCCGCGCCTGATAACATATACTGATTCCTGGTCTTCATCCTCTTCCACGTAATAGCTGATTTCGGCAATGCCTGCTTCCGGGGCTGTATTTTCCGGGTCTCCGGTTGATACTGGCAAGTGTTCCGTGGAGGCAAACCGCATCCGGGAAAAGGACTCTGATCCCACATAGTCTGTATCGCCTTCAAAAACATATGGATCAGCAGGATCATCATAATCCGGTGGTTTAAAAGCAGGATACTGATCCACATACACAGCGTGCAGGTCCGCGCTCATACGGTGAAGGCAGCCCGCTGCCATGTCAAAAACAAAATCCCCGTCTTTTATGGCACCAACCCTGGATATGGAAGCATTTAAAGCACTGTAGACAATAGTTGCAATAACTGCAAAAATAGCTGTGGCAATAAGAATTTCCAGGAGGGTGAAACCTGAATTACGGCATGATTTTTTGCTGGTGAAAAGCTGATGCACTCTCATGAACTCAGCCCTTCTTCCTGTCCGGGCAACTTCCCTTCAAGCTGATAGACAAGCCCCCAGCCCGGATGCCTTACAGTGACAAGGACGTCGAGAAAAAACATTTCCAGATCTTCCTCAAATAATACTTCCTGATCCTCAACACGGATCTCCCAGGCATATTCAGAAAAATCACTGCCAAAATCACCTTTATCGCTTCCTGGAAAAGACTGTGAATCCATGCGGATTTCAGCCATTTTAGACTGGGCAAGAAAAGGGGCGATGGAATAGAACCGCACGGTTTCATTCATGGCAATGGTCTGGCCCTGAAGCCGCATTATGCTTACAAGCACAGTTGCAATAATGGCAAGGGAGACAAGAACCTCAAGCAGGGTAAACCCCCGGGAAAACCTATGACTCTTATGATTCCGGATGGTTTTAAAATAAAGCATCGTCATCCAGGATTCTCACCTTTGGCAGAAAAGACCTGATCTCATAGGAGAGTCGCTGATATTCATCGGTTTCAAGATTTAACACGGCACGGTCCGAGTATCCCCCGGGATAAAATTTAATTTCAGCAGTTCCGTCGGATATACGATTTTCTCCGGGATACACAACACTGACAAAGCGGTTTGCGCCAGACAGGACCAAAGCCTGGGACTCTGCCTCTTGCATTGCTTCCTCATCCATTGCCCCGTGCCCGATCCATATACGGTTTTCATCCAGGTCAACGTATAAAATAAAGACAATGCTGGTTTGCACGGCCCGGTTTTTCAAATCCTTTACATGAAACTGCATCCAGGCGGTCAGCTTTCGGGAGTCAGGCGTAAAAAAGGACTGGTGCAGCCGGGGTATGGTAAAAAAAAGCGTTATACCAATAAGGCTGACCACCACGATCAGCTCAATTAGCGTAAATGCCTTCTGGTTGTGTGCAGGGGATTTTAAAATCAACGGCAAAACGGTTGCGTAAAGTAAATGGACGGGGTCCCGATTTATTCAAGGTCCCAGCTTTGAATGTCTGCATTATCGCCATCGCCGCCAGGTTCCCCGTCGGCGCCGTAGGAGATAATGTCATAGTCATCATGTACACCAGGGCTGATATACACGTAATCATTGCCCCAGGGGTCTTGTGCTATTTTGCCTTTTTCAATGTATCCGCCTTCCCGCCAGCCTTTTGCAGAAGGCCCTGAATCAGGCGGCTGAACCAGGGCTTCAAGGCCCTGTTGCGTGGTTGGATACTGGCCGTTGTCAAGCTTATACAGTTTTAGAGCTGTTTCAAGCGCCTGGATATCGATTCTGGCCTTGAGCTGCTTTGCCTGTTCCGGGCGCCCCATGATTCTGGGCACCATGTAGACAGCAAGGATGCTCAGAATAACAATTACAACCATGAGTTCAATGAGCGTAAATCCCCGGGCATTTAAACCGGTATTGTTTTTTTTGTGAATTGTTTCAGGGTAAAAATTCATGGATTTTGCCTTAATAATAGTGCAATGGTTTTTGAGCATGGAAAAAGTCTAATGGCACCGTAAAAAGTCCAATATCTGCGTTACGCGAAATTTCTCACGAGTGCATCAAATTTGAAACGCTCAGTTTGGGAAAAATTTAATATTACCTAATATCAATAATCAGATCAAGATTTTTCGTAAAATGAAAAATTCTTTTTTCAGGCCCTGCTTTTCTTTACGGATATGTCCAAAAAAGATAGATTGCATAATGCATCAGTTTTTATGGAACCGTAAAAAGTCCAATATCTGCGTTACGCGCGATTTTTAAGAATTTCACGTACGGCTAAGTACGCTGCATTCTTCAAAATCGCGCAAGCCTTGATCTTGAACTTTTTACGGCCCCATCTGAAATTAGACTTTTTACGGGACCATCATCTTTGAGATCAACCATCAGTTTACTTGTTTTTTTGGAATCAAACGGCAGTGGTTTTTAAACCAATCCAATTATTACAGTTTCAGCAGCTCCGGCTGCCTGAACTTGCGAGCCGTGAGCACCACATTGGCGGTAAAAATCAAAAGCGCCCCCACCCAGCCGGCTGGTGAAAGGGCCTGATCCGCAGCCACCACCGGACCGAGCACCGCAGCAAGCAGGATGCGGGTTGATGAAAGAATGCCGCCTTCCACGGCAGTGACGTATTTAAACCCCAGGGTCAGCAGGTACTGGCCGCCCACGCCAAAGGCCGAACAAAGACCGAGATAATAAAACTGCCGGGCATCGGGCACGAAAATATCCCGGAAAAACAATGCATAGACAATTATGGTCCCCAGGCCGAACATGTAGAATAAAATTGTGTCAGAATCATGATGCAGCCGGCTGACATTTAAATAAATAATTGCAAAAGCAGCGCATATGCCGGAGGCAAGACCCCATAGGCTTTCTATCTGAAGATCCAGCCTTCCCGGAGACAAAATCAGCCAGATGCCGGCAAAGGCGACGGCCACCATTGAAATTGCCGTAAAATCGCGCTGATGCCTTAAAAGTATCCATGAAAACAGGGCCAGAAACACCGGATAGGTCATGTTTAAGATATTGCCTTCGGCAAGGGAAGTAAGGGCAACAGCCTGATAAAAACAATAAACCGCAATGCAGTTAAACAAGGTACGACCCACAAGCAGATCCAGACGCCTGACCCGGGGGCCTTTTCGACGCGCGGCCATGACCAGGCAGATAACAAAAAAGCCCAGAAGAAACCGGGCAAATACGAAATATGACGATTCAATAACCACCTCTGCCCTGGACCAGCGGATCACGGCTGTTGCCAGATAAAAGAAAAAAGCAGATCCCAGCACACTCAAACTGCCCAGAATCTGCAGGATTCCTGAGGCCTGGCGGCGGTCATAGGGTTTGGCACCGGGTGTGTTTGAAGGCTTCTGCCTTGATGAATTTTTCGAAAAATCTGGTTTCATGGTATTTTAAAACAGCCGGGTCATGGTTGAAATTTGAGCGTACAGAAATGATGGAGCCGTAAAAAGTCCAATCTGCGTTACGAGCAGTTTCTGAAGAATTTCACGTACGCCTAACTACGCTGCATCCTTTGAAATTGCGCAAGCCTTGATCTTGAACTTTTTACGGCCCCATCTGAAATCAGAGTTTTTACGAGACCGTTAGAAATTATTATTGACACATCAGGCAAAAAAAATAAAGATTCATAACTTTGATGGAATCGTAAAAAGTCCAATATCTGCGTTACCCGCAATTTCTGAAGAATTTCGCGTACAGCTAAGTACGCTGCATTCTTCAGATTGACACTCACTTAAGAGCGCTGCTGACATGGGGATTTTCTGCATTCGTATAATCTTTGGTGCAATCTTTTTTCTGCTTGCATCCACCTCACCGGTGCTTGCCGCGGCATTCGGCTACCAGATGAACTTTATCGGAAATGCCCGGGTGCCGGCCATGAACGTGGTGGGCTACGAACAAACTCATGTGATCGGCCCGGAAGAGACCCTTCTGGATATTGCCCGGCAATACGAACTTGGATACAACGAACTGGAAGGCTTATATCCGGATGTTGACCCCTGGGTGCCTCCGGCAGGAATGGAAATTTCCATACCCGGAATCTGGGTGCTGCCGCCAACCAGGCATGAATCCGTTGTTATCAACCTTCCTGAGATGCGCCTTTACCGCTTTTTTCCTGAGTATCAGCTTGTCAAAACCTATCCCATCGGCATCGGCAGACAGGGTTTTAACACTCCCACGGGCGAAACCGGGGTGGTCACGCGGGAAACAGATCCGGAATGGACCGTGACCGAAGCCTCCAGGAAGCGCTTTGGCAGAGCCGTTGTCCCTCCGGGACCTGACAACCCCCTGGGAAAATACTGGGTAGGCCTTGCTGACAACCGGATCGGCATCCACGGCACCAACTTTCCCTGGGGAATCGGCAGAAGGGTCAGCCAGGGGTGTTTAAGAATGTATCCTGAACATATTGAATTTTTTTTCAACGAAGTAACCGTGGGAACTCCGGTGGAAATCATATACGCACCGGTGAAAGCCGGAGTGCAGGATGATACGATTTTTCTGGAGATTCACCCGGACATTCATGATATAGTACCCGACATCTATAATCATGCAGAATTACTTTTAAAGGAAAGAGGCCTGCTCCCCGGCGTTGATCGGGAACGGATGCGCCGGGCGATTGCAGCCCGGCGGGGTGTGCCTGAACCCGTGGGAGTTGTTAGTCAACATTGATGCTCAACCAAAAAGGAGGTAGCAAATGCAAAAAAGCAGAAAAAAAACCCTTTGGACCCTGATGGCGGCCTTTATCGCAGTTGCCGCACTAATGGTATCCGGCTGTGCCACCACTGCCCAGTTTGATAAGCTCCAGCAGCAGGTCAATGAGATCTCCGCAAAAGCTGACCAGGCCTCAGCCGATGCCCAGGCAGCAGAAGATAAGTGCTTAAAGGACTCACAAAAGTACGCCGCTGAAGCAAAGGCTGCTGCTTACAAGGCAAAAGAAGCGGCAGACAAGGCTGAAAAAGCAGCCAAAAAATCAGAGGCCATATTCAAGAAACAGATGGAAAAATAATCTTTTTTAAACCTGAATTGAGCGATTTTCAAGTTGCCGCAGATACAAGGAAGATGCAGACTCGCAATAGTCAACTATGCGAGGCTGTATCTGACGCAGTAGATGCGGTGAAATTGGAAATCCCGGAGGGTTTTAGATTTTTAAAATATAAATTGATGTTATCCTTTAGAATTAATTGTTTTTAAAAATCTGAAACGCTCAATTTAGGTTAAAAGAAATGCCCCCGGCAAAGGAGCCAGATCCCTGCCGGGGGCATTATAAATCGCCCGGGTTCAGGAAGGACCAGTAAGGAAGATTACACCCTTGATTGCGCAAGTTTTTTTGCAAGATATGCGGCCGTGGCAGAGCCGGATATCTTTGCCACTGTTTCAGGACTGCCCCAGGCAACCACCTTTCCTCCCTTATCACCGCCACCCGGCCCAAGGTCAATAACGCAGTCTGAGGCGGCAATCAGGTCCATGTCATGCTCGATTACCACCACGGTATCGCCCCGTTCAACCATGCGCTGAAGCACTGAAACCAGCCTTGCCACATCAGCCATGTGCAATCCGGTGGTGGGCTCGTCAAGCACGTAAAATCCACCTCCGTCTGATCTTGCTGTCAGCTCGGCGGCAAGCTTCATGCGCTGGGCCTCTCCGCCCGAAAGTGTGGGGCTGGGCTGCCCCAGCTTGACATAGCCCAGGCCGATGTCGGACAGAAACTGCAAAGATGCCACCAGTCCGGGAAATGCGCTGAAAAAATCCAGGGCCTCGTTTACGGTCATTTCAAGCACCCCGGCAATGGATCGGTCCTTGAACCTCACCGCCAGGGTTTCGGGATTGTAACGCCGTCCGCCGCAGACCTCGCAGGGAATATGCACCACGGGCAAAAGAGGCATCTCCACCCGGTGCTGCCCCTGGCCCCCGCAGGCATCGCAACGGCCGCCGGCCACGTTAAAGGAAAACCGGGCGGCATTATACCCCCGGGCCCGGGCCTCCGGGGTCATGGCAAAGATCCTGCGGATTTCATCCATTATGCCCACGTAAGTGGCCGGCACAGACCTGGGCGTTCGGCCTATGGGTGATTCATCCACTTCCTTTACTGTTTTAACCAACCGGGCGCCGGACAAACCGGTTGTCTCGGCCGGCAGGGATTTTGCTGAAACAAATGCTTTTAAAGCCCTGTAGGTTACATCCCGCACCAGGGTGGACTTTCCGGACCCGCTCACACCGGTAACGCACACAAGGCGGCCCAGGGGAAAGGAAACGGTTACGTCATTTAAGTTATGACAGCAAATGCCCGACACTGTAAGATAATCACAGTGCTCAAGACTTCGGCGCCTCCATAAACCGGCCCCGGCGCTTTTGCCCAGCCATTGGCCGGTCACGGAGGCCGGATTTTTCACCAGCGCCTTCGGAGTGCCCCGGGCAACGACTTTACCGCCATCAACCCCGGCACCCGGCCCCAGGTCAATAACATAATCCGCAGCCCGGATCACCGGTTCTTCATGCTCCACAACCACCACTGTATTGCCGCGATCCCTCAGATCGCACAAAGCTGAAACCAGGGCCCGGGCGTTTTTGGGATGAAGCCCCACCGTGGGCTCATCGAGCACGTAGCAGACCCCGCGCAGGTTAGAGGATATCTCGGCGGCAATCCTCACCCGCTGGGCCTCACCCGTGGAAAGAGTCTGCGAGGGCCGGTCCAGGGTAAGATAGCCCAGTCCCAGGTGTTCAAGAATATGAAGCCGGGCGTTGATCTCGGGCAGAACCCGCCGGCTGACTGCTTCTGACAAAGAATTGAGCCGTTTAAGCCAGTTTTGAACTTCAGATATTGTCATGGACGCCACCTGGCCAATATTATAATCGCCGATTTTCACGGCCAGGGCCTCGGGCTTCAGCCGGGTTCCGCTGCATGCCGGACAGACTAGGATTGGAGCATCCGGATCAGATTCCGGTGGTGCCTGGCGGCCCGTGCCCTGGCAAACCTGGCAGGCCCCGAATTGCTGGCTCCATGTAAACAGCCGGGGATCGGCCTGGGGCAGGCCGGCCCCGCACCCGGGACAGGCCCTTCGGGTGGAAAAAAAATGATCGCTGGTTTTTCCCGGCCCCTTTGCAGCCACAATTATGGTGCCCGCCCCGGCTTCAAGGCCGGTTTTTACCCCCTTTCGGACAGGCTCCGGGTATGACTCGCTCACGGTTATTTCCGCTGCCACTGCCTCAACGTCATGGATGGAGTAGCGGTCCAGCACCGGCGGTGAAGCTGACTGATGGACTTTTTGGTCAATGCGGAGCCTGTCAAAGCCGTCTTTTGCAGCCCGGGCTATTACATCGGCATGATAGCCCTTTCGCTTGCGTACCAGGGGAGCCAAAATTTGAATTTTTAATCCGTTAAACCGGCGCAGGATCTGCCTGGTGATTTCATCCGCATCCGCGGTCTGGCCGGGCACGCCGCAGCCGGGGCAAAAGGGGGATCCCAAAGCGGAAAACAGCAGGCGCAGGTAATGATAAACCTCCGAGGCGGTTCCGGCCGTGGACATGACCCCGGCCCTGGAAACCTTCTGTTCCAGGGCCACGGTGGGAGGCAGGGATTCCACCCTGTCGACATCCGGCCGGGAAAGGGGCTGCATGTACTGGCGGGCATAAACCGGCAGGCAGTCCAAAAACCGTTCCCGGCCTTCGGAGTACAAGACATCAAATGCCAGGGTGGATTTTCCTGAACCGCTCACACCGGTAATGCACACGAGCCGGTTTTTGGGTATCTTAACGGAAACATCTTCCAGGTTGTGCTCCCGGGCGCCGTGAATGGAAATATATGGGCTGCCTGGGGCAACTGTACTTTTTTTCCCCTGTTTTTGAATTCTTTTAGCATCTGCTTTTACATTACTTATGGCTTTTGCGGTGAGGGTATCGAGCCGGGCAATGCTTTCAGGCGTCCCCCGGCCCACGACCCGGCCCCCCTGATCCCCGCCCCCGGGCCCCATGTCAATGATCCAGTCAGCAGATCCGGCAAGATCCATGTCATGTTCGATCACCACCACGGAATGGCCCGCATCCACGAGCCTGTGCAGGGCTGCTGCCAGATCCGCCACATTGTCAGGGTGCAGGCCGGTTGTGGGCTCATCCAGCAAAAAAAGCAAGTTTTCAGACTGCTGCGCTTCTGCCAGGTGCCGGGCCAGCTTCAGGCGCTGGGCCTCACCTCCTGACAGGGTAGGCGCGGACTGGGACAGGGACAAATACCCCAGGCCGATATCAGTCATTGGCAAAAGGGCAGAGACAATTGCGGGCTTGTCGGAAAACAAATCCGCAACCTCGCCTGCGGGCAGGGCCAGGACTTCTGCGATATTTAGTCCCCTGCAGCGCACATCGAGCACATAGGGGCGAAACCGCCGGCCGTCGCAGCCAGGGCAGCGCACGTAAACATCCGGCAGAAACTGAAGCTCCACCCGCTCATATCCCGCACCCTGGCAATGGGGGCAGGCACCGGCCGGGGTGTTAAAGGAAAAAGCCGATTTGGAAAGCCCCATCTGCTTTGCCGCAGGGGTCTTGGCAAAAACAGTGCGGATCGGATCAAGCACCTTCATATAGGTGGCCGCATTCATACGGGTGTTTCTGGAAAGGGGGGACTGGTCCACCAGCACGGCCCCGGAAACATGCTGCTCTCCAAGGAGGTCCCGGCACCAACCCGGCTCCATGATTTCCAGCCCTTTTTTGCGCCTCAGGTTACGGTACAAAACGTGATCCACCAGGGTGGATTTGCCCGAGCCGCTCACCCCGGTTATGCACACAAAAAGGCCCAGGGGGATTTTAACATCTATGTCCCTTAGATTATGCTCGCCGGCGCCTATAATTTGAATCTGTTTTTCTCCCGGTTTCCGGCGCTGCTCCGGGCGGAAAACTTCCAGATCCCCCTTCAGGTACTGTCCGGTTTTGGAATTTTTGCTTTTCAGCAGTCCTGCCAGGGTGCCCTGGTGGACTACATGACCGCCCCTGGCGCCCGGACCCGGGCCAAGGTCGATAATCCGGTCCGCGCTTTGGATAAACACCGGGTCATGCTCGACCACCACAACGGCGTTTCCCGCTTGTGCCAGCTTTCCCAGAACCCTTGCCAGTCGCTGCTTATCTCTTGGGTGCAGGCCAACTGACGGCTCATCGAGCACGTAGAGTGTGCTGGTCAGGGAAGCGCCAAGAGCCGTGGCAAGAGTTACCCTCTGGGTTTCGCCTCCGGACAGGGTGCGCGACTGCCGGCCCAGGGACAGATAGCCCAGACCCACGTCGCACAGGAAACCCAGCCGCTCCCGGATTTCAGACAAAAGCATTTCAGTAGCCCGGTCGGTTTCCCTGACGACCAGGTCCTTGAAAAACCCCAGTGCTTCCAGGATTGATATTTGCTGGATTTGTGCAAAGTTTTTTCCCTGAATATAAAACATCAGGGAATCCGGCTTTAAACGGGCACCTTTGCAGGCCGGACAGGTCTGGTATCTGCGGAACCGGGACAGAAAAATCCGGGCGTGCTTGCGGTAGCGCCGATCCCGGAGCCAGTTGAAAAAATCATCAATTCCGTACCAGCTCCCGTCACCCTCCCAGATCCGGCGTCGCATAGCTTCATCCAGATCCTGCCATGCAGTATCTGCAGGGAGCCGATTATGACGCATCCAGGCCATAAGGTCCTTCTGACAGGCTGAATGTGCAGGCGTCTGAAAAGGACGGATAGCACCTTCTGCAACGCTTTGACTTGTATCGGGTATCACCAGATCAGGGTCTATGTCGATAATGCGGCCAAATCCGTTGCAGGTTTCGCATGCGCCTACAGGATTGTTAAATGAAAACCGGGCCGGAGCCGGGCCTGTATAATCGATGCTGCAGTCAGGGCATTGCAGCTCCGTGCTGAAGCGCAGCGTTTCATCCTCACCGGTAATGCGCACTTCCATCTGACCGCGGCCAAATTGCAGGGCCGCCTCAATGGAATCAATGATCCGGCTCCTGCGGGAAGCATCGACCCGGATACGGTCGAGCACCACGGTCACCGGGGCCGTGGTGCCGTAATCGAGCCTTGCCTCTTCGATGCGCAAGACCTCATCGTGCTCAACAACACGTGAAAAACCTGCCTGTTCCAGGGTGTCACGAATATCTCCGGGGCTGACATCCCCCACGGGCCGTGAAAAACATATCAAAGCGGTTTTGCCTTCGGCCTGGCGCATTAATGTTTTGAAAATGCGCTCTGCGCTTTCTTTTTGTACTTCACGGCCGCACTGACCACAGTAAAGCATGGAGACCCGCGCAAACAGTGAGCGCAGGTAGTCGTCCACAGACGTCATGGTGCCCACCGTGGACCGGGAGGTCTGCACCGGAGAAGTGCGGGCAATGGATATGGCCGGCAGCACGCCTTCGATCCTGTCTGCCTCGGGCCGGTCCAGGCGCTCCAGAAACTGCCTGGCATAAGGGGAAAATGTCTCCACGTAGCGGCGGTAGCCCTCGGCATACAATATGTCAAAAGCCAGAGACGATTTTCCCGCCCCGGCCACCCCGGTCACCACGGTCACAGATCCCACCGGTATTGTAACGCTTATGTTTTTAAGGTTATTCTGCCGCGCGTTGACCACACGGATCTGATCTTTGGCCATAAATCAATCCAACTCCTGTAATTTCTGTTCAAAGCCGTTCAGGCCTACCATCCTGCTAAAGATTATGCACTCGTAAAAAGTCTGATTCCAGATGGGGCCGTAAAAAGTTCAAGATCAAGGCTTGCGCGATTTTGTAGAATGCAGCGTGCTTAGCCGTATATGAAATTCTTCAAAAATCGCGTGTAACGCAGATATTGGACTTTTACAGTTCCATCAAAGATAGACGTTTTCCGAATTTTGGCAAGGGCGGTCATGAATTGAAATCCATTCTCCTGTCCAAAAACAAAAACCTAAAGGTTGACGGCTTCGTAAAAAGTCCAATATCTGCGTTGCGCTTCATCCCTCGGAATTTCACGTACGGATAAGTACTCTGTATTCCTCGGGATTTTGCGCGCCTTGATCTTGAACTTTTTACAAAGCCGTCTAAAAGCGACTTT